>JAYEOL010000006.1:0-14698 GCA_034722995.1 Candidatus Cloacimonadota bacterium
GCCTATTGGGTTTGGTCGGCTTGGACCACGCATTGCAAAGACTCCGCGTTTTTCATCATCCATAAAAGGTGTTGCAGCTAATTTTACTTTTTTAGATAAGTGAAAATGATATATCAAAATAATATGAGAGAACCCCTCAACATCTTTTAATCCTTCAACATAATCTGGAAACACCTCAACGGTTCCTTTGATTCTTCTGGCGCTTTCAGGCTGGATTGGTGTGCCTTTTGGCACTTTGAATGGGGAATGGATGATTCCAATCGGTTTGTATTTTATGATATCCATAGTTTTATCCGTTATTGTAAATACTGATTCAGTATTGCATTGGTCTCTGTAATAATTGTTTGCCAGTTATTCAGTAACATCTGTTTTGCTGATTCAATGTAAGTTCTTAATTTTTTATCAAGGGATTTTGGTATTTCATCCTCATCAAGGACTTCAACTTTACCTGTTGGGAGCACTAAAATATCTATTATCAAATCGCGCCAGAAAAATTCATTTTCGGATAATTTCACAGAGTCAGCAAGACTAAAGTAATCACCCAGAACATCTCCGTTTTTGTCGAACCACTTATACAGAATATACGGTCTATCCTGCCAAAAAAATCCATAAGAAATTGTACCGGATTGGAGAGTAAGGCTTCCTACTTGTTGCTTTTTATCAACGATATATTTAAGAATACCAAATTTTTTAGAAAGCGTTATTAATTTGCAATTATATGTAACTTCATTGCCAGATAGAAATCGTTTCTTTTCTTTGCAGGACTTCATATCCTATAATAACTATAACTTGTTCTTGAACTGTCAACTAACCCAATACTCACCAGATAGCGTTTCAATAAAATAGTGACAAATAATCATACTATAAAATCTCAAATAACAAATAATAAATTACAAATAAATTCTAATTACCAAAATCCCGATACGTCGGGACTAAACATAATGAAACATTTTATCGTTTTTTGCGAATTTCTTTGTTTGACTTTTTGGACATTGAAATTTGATATTTACCTGCCCTGTGAAATAGAAAGCAATCCGTCAGCTGACGGATTATTTCACAGGGTAAATTATTTGGTGCTTGTCATTTGGAATTTTTATATAAGATTATGTATACGTTTTAATGAAACGATATAATAATATACTCTGCTTATCACTCATTCTTCATTTGTCCTTATGTTACAGTCCAACACCAATGGCAAAAGCGCTTGCTGCCCAGCAACAAATCACAAGTGTTGAGGAAGTAGTATAATAGAGCAAAGGTTTCCTCGTTTGCAGAGTAAGAACTGTATTTCTGAATCGTGCCCCCAACCAGTATCCTAAGGGGAAGAATATCGCTGAGAAGACTGCCCACACCAAACCTTCAACAGTTAGAAATGCTACGAGCCCACCAGCGTGTTTGAAGGCAAGAAGAGATTGGCAAGGCGCAACATGCATCCCAACAAAGTAGAAAGCAGTTGCAGCCAACAATGCTCCTGATGCACCAACAGCTATTCTGGGCAAGTAGCCCTTTTCCAGTTTGCGTCCTGCAAGAGATATGACTCCAGTAAGAGCAACTCCTTCCAACATCACAGCCAGGCAGGAGTTCACCTTACACATTACTGAAACATGGAGAATGGGTACTACAAGTTGCTTGCAGAAAATCGCCACTAATGCAATTCCTATTAGTATTGATGACTTTCTGAAAATACCAATCGCTACACCCATTATACCTATCCCAATCCCTGTCAAGATGCCAGCTCGGAAAGGGAGTTCTGCTGCTCTAAGTGCGCCACTCAGAACCACCTCTGATAATCCCCAGATTGAACCAAGCATCAGGATAGCGATTAAGACATTCACTGACTGTGACCTTTTGATTTCGTTAATTTTCACTTCCATCTCTACCTCGCTATTTATTTAAGATTGATTGTTTTTATCTTTTGATATCTGCATTAGTCTGGATATATTTACGATATTTTACTTCCTTAAAAACTACCTTTTGCAAAGAAGTTATTTATTTGTGGTATTTTAGAATTTTTTGCATCTTCAAGTTTACCAAAGAACAATATCTCTCCATTATCTAAAAAGACCACTCTATCCGCAATACGATGGATAGAGGCGAGTTCATGAGTAATAGCTACAACAGTCATATTTAATTGGACATTTAATTTTTTTATTAGATTATCAATTGCTGAAGCGGTAATCGGGTCAAGCCCTGCAGATGGTTCATCGCAGAAGAGAATAATAGGGTCAAGTGCAATAGCCCGTGCAAGCGCAGCTCGTTTACGCATACCACCAGAAAGTTGAGACGGATGCATATCAATTGCTTCATCCAATTCTACAAGATGTAATTTAGTTCTGATTAATCTTTGAATTAGTTGTTCTGATAAATTTGTATGTTGGCGAAAAGGGATTGCAACATTTTCTCTTACTGAGAGTGAATTAAGCAAAGCTCCATTCTGAAAAAGCACACCCACTTTTTTTAAAATATTTTCAAATTCAACTTCATCCATTCCCGTAATTTCTTTATTAAAAAATTTTATTGAGCCGGAAACAGGTTTATAAAGTCGTATAATGTGTTTGAGTAAAGTAGTTTTTCCACAGCCACTTCCACCAAGAATAACCAGGACCTCATTTTTGAGAACACTAAAAGAGATGTTATTCAATATTCGTTTTTCATCAAATTCAGTTATTAAATTCTGGACTTCAATTATAGTTTCCATATGTAAATCTCTTTTACCACAAAGGTCACAAAGAAAAAAAATAAACACTCTCATTCCCAAGCCCCAGCTTGGGAATGCTTACATGATATTTTCATACTCCTTTGCCTGCCCCGTTAAATTCTCTTCTATTTAATGGGGTGTCCCGATTCTTTTCGGGACATGTATGTTTCATCTGAAAATACTTTACCACAGAGACACGGAGATAATTTTTCTTTATATTAGGAGTGCTTGCCTTCGCGTAGCCCGCCTTCCGAAGTTCTACGGTCGCCGACGCTCCATAGCTTTGGCGACGAAGCGCGGACAGGCTACGGCGAAGCAAGGCGAAAACGACTCCCTGATTCATTGGGAGGAGGAACTTTTCGACTTGTGCCGATATGCTGAAAGTTCGTCGCTTCGCTCCTCGTTTCAGCACTCCATATTCAGTTAATAGAATATTAATCCAATAACACTGTCTGCAATAATAACCATAAATATTGCAGTAACAACAGAGGAGGTAGTTGCTTTGCCAACTCCTTCTGCGCCACCTGTTGCACGGAAACCAAAGAAGATTGCCACAAGAACAATTAACCATGCGAAAACAAAACTTTTTATCAGACTTGTGATAATATCTTTGAGAACCATCACTTTTGCCATCTCATTTATAAAAGCAGTAGGACTGAGTTTAAGATATGTAATTCCAATAAGGAATCCGCCAGCAATACCAACTATGTTTGCAAAAATCGTAAGAAGAGGTGCACAAAGTGTCATAGCATACAATTTTGGTAGAACAACATATTTGATAGGATTTAATGCCATAGATTTAAGAGCATCAATCTCTTCAGAAATTTTCATTGTAGAGATTTCAGAAGCAATTGCTGAGCCACTCCTTCCTGCTAAAAGAATTGCAGTCATAAGTGGACCCATTTCTCTTACCATTGCGATAGATATTAAGTCTGCAACAAAGATATTAGCCCCAAACTGTCGTAGCTGCTGTGCTGACTGCAAAGCAAGAATAAAACCAACTAAAAAGGAAACAAGAGCGATTATTGGAAGAGCGTTTACACCAATTAGAATGCATTGGGAAACAAATTCTCCTTTTCTCTGACCCTTCTTAGTGAAAAGTCCAATAACCCCCCAATAAAATGTATCTGCTGTTAAGAGAATAAATTGTCTAATATCTTGCAGGAACACAATCGTTATAAAGCCCAGTTTTTCAAAAAAGGTTGGCGATTTTGTTGGTGCTAAAGTTTTTATATTCAATGAAGAAAAGGTTTTTATAGATTTAGCGATGTTATTTGGGACATTAAGTATTTCTGTTAAAATATCCTTTTTACTTGTAGTTTCTGTTATTTCATCCAACGAAGCTACACCGGCACTATCTATGGATTTTAATTTTGAGAGGTCAATAATCAATTTATCATAATGAAAATCAGATAATTTAGAATGAGTAAAATCAAGCAACTCATTTACATTTTTAATATTTAATGAATTTTTAATGTATATTCTGTCGTCAGATAATGTAAATGATTGCATTTTAGAATGATATGAAGGTAATATCTAAAGATAAGTTATGGTATAGTTGAATCCAGTCTGGAAGTTCTTCTCGTTTTATTGTAAGTTTATAATCAAGAGAAACATAACTGGAGATTCTAAAGGTTAATGTATTTTCAAATCTATAAACTTGGGCTCTATCCTTTTCAAATGGATATAATGTATAAAACTCAAACCAGTCACTTATATCATTTGTAATCTGAAAATCTCCAACGATATTACCCTCAATACCATTAAGATAGATGGATTCTAACTCGTTAAATATTTTATTATCATTAGGGTCTTGTTCATAACAATGATTGTTTAAAGTTTGAGCCATACCAAGTCCAGTTTTTATATAAAGATTGCTGCGGTTAGTGTTCAGTAGAGTAAGATTTAAGCCAAAACCTTCTTCTAAACTAATCGGATAGAGAACAGGAGTAATTTGAACTTTATCTATATTTTTTAAGGTATCAATAGTTCCATCTTGATAATGTTTACATACTGTAGATAGAGAATCTAAATAAAAATTTGTGGGGAAAATATTTGAATCAATTCTGAAGCGTGTATAAAATCCGAATGATTTAAATAAATAGTAAATGTAAGTGTTTGGTAACTGAATACTATTTGAATATATTCTAAAATCCTGATCCTGCTCTTTAGTAAAACCAAGATTTATTGTTTGACGGGAATTAAAATAATGTGGAAATTCATCATATTTCAATTCATTTTCAAGTTTAGAACTTAATGTAATATTAGTTTTAGTCTGTTCTTTATTTGCAGAATTATCTGCGTTTAAGAGGAAACTTCCTTTTATTGATGTATAATGTATCCACTTGTGAATTTTATCACTTTCAAACATTTCCGGAAGAATTCCAGCACCCATAAAGTTATTAGTTTCATTATTAAGCACAACAGTCATAATATATAATTCTCCTGGTAATAATTGAATAGTAGCAAAGTTTATAAAAGTTTTAGGTGTTTCTCCGTATTTTATAACTTTATAAGTTCCAGGTTCTAAAATCCAGGTTTCTTGTTCCTCTCCAGGTTTATTTTCATCAGCACTATATTTCATACCAGCACTGGTTTTATAATCATTAATATCATATATTTCATAAGGTAATCTAATATAATTTCTGTTTTGGTCTATTATCTTAACAATTAGTCCTGACCAAGTTGGTGATATTATTTTTGTTTCTCCTTCTTCAACTGTAACCTTTTTTTGAATTTTCTTATCTTTGGAAGTTGCTGAACCAAAAACAATAGTATAATTTCCAGGTTTAAGAAAGCAACTTTGTCCAATAGGAAAACCAACTTTCACAGTTTTTCCATTTTGATATACTGAGAATTCTGGTTCCAGTTTTGGCTTTGACATTGCTGGAATAAAGATTCTACCAAAACCAATTTCATCATCAACCCCTTCCTTATCTAATTGTACTTGAGGTATATCAGCTTGCCATGTATCATAAGAATACTTAGATTCAGCAAAAATATTTTGTGGTAAATAAAATATAAATATACCAAGTAAGAATAGAGATAGTTTTTTCATCATTCCTCCAATTTAAATAATGTTAATTATTTTCATCTTAAAATATTAATTTATTATCCTTGTTTTTCTTTAAAATAATTGATTACTTTAGACAAAAAAATATTAAATTCTTCATTTAGAATATCACTAATTTTTTTAGAAAAGTAATTCATTTTATTTGTGTAAAGTTCTGTATATCTTTCAATAGTGTAGGTTAGAACAATTTGATTTTCCTGAACATCCATTAAATAAATTGAAATATGCAAATCAGCGCCAGAGTATCTTTCACTTTGATATTTTTCTATACTATGGATAGTACCTGAGATGATATAGTCAGGTTTTTTTTCTAAAAAGGTTTTCTCACATTTTTTTACTATTTTTAATTTATTGATATGATTAATCAAAAGATCAGTAATAGCCACTTGTGGTCTGGTTGCCCATAGACTGGAGCGGTCATAGTAAACCTCATGAGCAGATTGCCTGACAACTATTCTTGAATTATCATAAGTACGGTCAATCTTAAATTCTTTAACTTGTAAATTATAAGGAAAAGGTTTTTCAAATTGGTTTTCTACATTTATTTGAGGATTGTAGTCAAGAATATAGTATCTTGCTATATACCGTTTCGTACAGCTAATTATCAAAATAATCATTAAAAGAGTTATATATTTTTTAATATTCATAGTTATCTACCTCCAGGAATCTCTTCGGTCCCCCTGGTTTTTATAAGTAATGATGGTTCCTCTGAAATAAGTCTTGAAAATTCGTTAAGATATTGCATTGTTTCTTTCAGCAAATCCATAGATTGAATAATATCTTCTCTGCTCTCAACTAAGGTTAAGTCAATATGGGTAAAAGTTGTATTAATCCCATCTACTGCTGTATTGATGTCCTGAATTGTTTTTTTGAGTTGTGCAGCTTTTATATCATCCGAGGCTGTACTTAAGTTAGAGAGCAGATTTGCTAATTCCTCTGAATTTATTATAGAAGATATATCATTTACTGTTTTTTTAGCATCATTTGATAAGACCACTAATTCATCAGAAATTTGCCTGATGTTTGCCAAACCAATCTGGATATTATCTCTATTTTCCTCAAGGATATAATTAATGTTAGCCAGAGAATTTTTTGCATTTTTTATCAAATCTTGTAAGTCAGTTTTACTCTCTCCACTGAATATATCAGCCAGATTATTAAGGACGAATTCCAACTTTTCAGCTATAACCTCAGCTTTCCCAGTAATTGCTTCAAATACCGATGGACCAGGTTTAATGTAAGAATTTGGCTTTAGTGTTTCGGATTCAACAGTACCACCAACAAGTTCTATAAGTTTTAAGCCTGTTATCCCAACAGTTGATATGACAGCTTCAACATCTGATTTGACTGGGGTGCCATGTTTTATACTAATTTTAACAATTATTCTTGTAATATCTTCAGGATCAATTTTAAGTTCTTCCACACGACCAATGCGTATACCGTGGTATTTTACAGCACTTCCAATATCCAATCCACCAACAGAAACATCTTTATATGCAATGTAGTAAATATCTCTTTTTTCTAAGAATTTGCTGCCAATAACTAAGCTTAATAATAAGAGGAGTAGTATTATTGCAAGCCCAATAAAAATTCCCAGTCTTATTTTCTGTGATTTTGTAACCATCTATTTCTCCAAAGTTATTTGGAAATTATATTACATTTTTGTCAATTTTATCATTATTTTTTAAAAATAATATTTTCTACATTTTAGTTAATTAGTATATCTCCGTAAAGTTATTGTTTGTAGAACGACCTTCCAAGGTCGTTAATGTAAATAGGCTTTAAATTTGCCTTAAGAAAACGAGCTTGGAACCTCGTTCTACATTTACCCCGTTAGATAATTATATATAATATTTATGAAAAATGCTATAGAATTGCTATCTAACGGGGTTTACGGATAGACTCTGATTGTTGAACAATCACCATACAAAAACCACACCACTGTTTGGAAAGAACCACTCATCTTCATAACTTTTTAGAGTAATTATCCCATTTTTTTTGAACTCTTTAGGATATTTTTCTTTACCAGCAAAAATTGAGATGGTCTCAACATTTTTGATATTAGTCTCTGAAAAATCAAATGTAACAGAAATACCTTTGGTTAATTCTGCAAGATAGATTGTTAATTGATGTTTCGTTTTTGGGTAATAAGTGGTAGTATCAATTGTGAATTTTACATCCTTTCCAATAAGAGGTTTGAGTTGAGAATGCGAGCATTCAATCTCAAGGTTAGCAAGTTCAGAAGGATGTGAAATATGATTATTTTTTTTGATTTCATAGTTTAAGATAATATCATTAATCATAATTTTATCAATATGAAATGAATTAATCAGGTCTATCTTGCTATCCAGAAGCCAGCGATATTCAACATCTTCAGATAGAAAATATTTCTCAAGGTCTGCTATATTGTTTGCGCAGACTATTTTGAATTTTTCATTAACTAATTTTTTGTGATAACTCAATTTAGTTTTAGTGAGATAAAATTGCTTTGCCGTCTCTGTCATCTCCCCGATTATCCCAGCATCCGCGGGGACCGGGATAATTGGGGATTTAACTTCTGAGAATTTCACGGAATGAACAAAGTTTGTTTTCCAGTTCACTTCTCTATCTGCAGTTGAGAACAGATTTTTAAGCAATTCCTGATAAATTATGCTACCAATCTCATTGCTATTCAACCGTTGATTTAATGAGGTTTGGATTATCTTTTCTAATTTTGTATTGGAAAAATCTTTTGCTATAAAAGTTCTACGAGAGATTGGCTCAATTGTTGTGCCCTTATCTTCTTTTATGAAAATCCTTTGAGCTCGTCTTCCAAAATTGCATACAGTTTCATAACTTAATCCATTGTACAATTCAGATAATTCCTCTGCTGAAATATTGCAGTGTTCATTGCTGCCAAGCAGAGTTACTTCATCTCCAACTTTTACATTTTTTACATTTGAAATATCAACTACCATCATATCCATAGTTACTCTTCCGAGCATTGGACATATTTTGCCATCAATGATAACCTTTCCCAAATTTGAAAGTAGAAAGTTATAGCCATCTCCATACCCAATCGGCAGAATTGCTGTGCGGGTTGGTCTCTGTGTTACATATGTTTTATTGTAACTGATTCCAAAATCTGCCGGGAATTCTTTGATTAAACTTACTTTAGATTTGAAAGTCATCACAGGGCGGAGTTTGATTTTTTCTCGCAGAGTTTCATCTGTATAAATTCCATAAGATAATAGACCCACTCGCACCATATCATATTGAAAGTCAGGGAAATTGACTAACGCAGCACTATTTTCTAAATGAATGATTTTCGGATTGATGCCTGCAGATTTAAGTTGTGACAAAACAGAATCAAATCTCTGAACCTGGATAGTAGAGAATTCATTATCTTTATTTTCACTCATTGAAAAATGAGAAAATACACCTTCAATCCGAATATTTTTCAACTTTTTTAATTCAGATACAACTTTTTTTACTTGATTCCATAGAAATCCTGCTCTGCCCATCCCCGTATCAAAGTTTATATGGATTTTGACAGTTTTTTTAATTTGAGTGGCAAACCTATTCAACTCCTTAGCAAACCCAATACTAGAAATAGTTGGAGTTAAGTCATAATTGATCATATCTTCAATTTCATTGGGGAATGAGGGACTCAGTATTAAAATTCTACTGTTTATCTGCTCAAGTCTGAGAAGAACACCTTCATCTGAGTTTGCTACACCCAACCATTTTAGTCCCAATTTTTCTGATTCACGAGCAATCTCCACAGAACCATGTCCGTAAGCATCTGCTTTAACAATTTGCATTAGCTCAACACCAGGTTTTAAGAATTTTTTGAGTTGGGTAATGTTATATCTGAAATTGTCCAGGTTAATAACTGTCCAGCTGCGGAATTGTTGATTTATCATTTTAATATGAAAATGGGACATAAATAACACACCCCGTCTGCCGATTTCATCGGCATCCACCCCTCTTGTTAGAGGGGAATTACGGAAATCCCCTCTAACAAGAGGGGAAAAATTCTCCGAAGGAGAATTAGGGGTGTGTTATTTTCATCATTATTTTCATCCCAATTTATCCTCGGAAGGGGGATTTATTCCCGAGCCCAAGTGAAATATAGAAGAGAGATTTCACCCAATGGAATATTAACTTCGTCATTCCACAAGGCAGGCAGGACAGGTATATCGGGGCAAGTCGGGATTTCGTGGGTATAAATCCTATCTTACCTTTTGAACCCAATACTCATGAATTGAAGGGAATTGGTTTTTTAATTTTTCACCCAATTTTGTAGCTTCAGAATGAGTATACAAACCATCCAATCTCAGACGATAGAAAGTTTCGCCATCTTTCTTAATTGTAGTGATTTTAGTATTGTAACCATATTGAGCTAATTTGTTCTTCTCAATATTAATTCTTGAATAGTCTTTAACTGCGACTACTTGCAATTCAAATACTTTTTCTTCACCCTTGAGTTCTTCAGGAACTTGTTCAGGTTCTTTTTCTGGTGTAATCTTTGCCTTCTCTGCAGTTGGCGTTTCTGGTTTCACTGCTTCAGTAACTTCCTTTTCAGGTACTTTTTTCTTGCCACAGGCTTGAAAAAGAGAAAAAGAGAATATCAAAGCAAAAGTTAATAGGGTTATTGCTATAGTCCTTTTTTTCATGGCACCCTCCGAAATTTATTTTAACAAATAATTACGATTTATAAAATTGCGTCAAGAAAATGATGTAGTTTTCGGTTCATTTTTAGAACTTATTAAGATGCCATTAGTTAATATTATTAGTAAATAAATGTGTCACGGTTCTCAAAAACGATAAGAATAATTTGCATAACTTGACATAAAATTTGTTTATTTAAAATTTTTATTATGTTTACAGGAATAATAAAACATTTAGGAAAAGCAAAGAATATCAAACATTCAGGTAACAAGATATATCTTACCATTTTTGCTACTGGATTCGAAGAGTCGCTTCATCCTGCTGATAGCATCGCTTGCAATGGTGCATGTTTAACAGTTATTGAAAATAGGCAAGACTCATTTACTGTTGAAGTTACTTCTGAAACCCTTAACCGAACTAATTTAAAACATATTAAGATAGGGAACATAATCAATTTAGAATTACCAATGTCAACAGATAGTAGGTTTGATGGGCATTTAGTGCAAGGTCATATAGATACAGTTGGTAAGTTGGTCTCAAAAAAAATAATTAGTGGAAATTCTGTGTTAGAAATATCTTTTCCTGAAAAGTATAAAAATCTTATTATTGAAAAGGGTTCTATTGCAGTAAATGGTATAAGCTTGACTATCACAAATTTTCAAGCTCGTAGTTTCTTTGTAAATATCATTTCTTACACTATGGAAAATACAAATCTGAAATATATAAAGATTGGAGATGAACTTAATCTTGAATTTGATATTATTGGCAAGTATGTCGTAAATTACTTAGAACAAATTAAAAAAGGTAAACATCTTTTGGATTTAATTTAACCATAGTTAGCCACCCCGATTAAATAGCTTTGCATTTAATAGGGCAAGCAGATGAGCACAGATAAACGCGAATACATAATTTACATAATTAAGAAACTTTGTGTTCTTTGTGTCCTTTGTGTTTCAATCTTATTTTTTTCCTGCGGCAAAGAAAAACCACCAACAGGCGGTCCAAAAGATAACATTCCACCAGAAATCATAAATGTTGAGCCGAGCGATTTAACTAAAAATTATACCAAGCAAAAAATTGAAATTACATTTTCAGAACAGATTGATTCTGATTCATTTCAAGATGCGGTCATAGTCTATCCTAATATCTTAAAGAAAAGATTTTTCGGGAGTAAATCCAGAATTTCTATAAAAATTTTAGAAGAGCTTTTACAGGATCAAACATATCATTTTACCATTGATAATCATTGTAATGACTTACATCATAATCAATTAGAGCGTATTTATCATTTCGTTTTTTCTACAGGAAATTCAATTGATGAGAATTCTATCTCAGGAACAATTGTATTTGATAGTGAATTGACAGAAACAGACAACAAAATTTACATATCACTTTATTCCGCGGAAGATACAGTTTTGATTACAAACACAATAGCAGAGGATAATAAATTTTACTTTCAAAATTTGAAGGAGTCTGATTATATACTTTCTGCTTTTCAAGATATTGACGATGACTTAGAGTATGATTTCAAAAAAGAGCCTTTTTTTGAGCAAGAAATTAATCTTAATGAACCCACAAAATTTGTAGATTTAAAACTGAGTTTACAAGATACAACAAAACCTGAACTTAAAAAAGTAATTACAAAAAGCAGGCAGCATTTATTACTTGAGTTTAGCGAAGATATTAAACAAATTCAGAAGATAAAAATAGTTAGCAAAATAAACAAATCAAAATTGAAAGTGCTTGAAACTATGCTTAATGGTAGTGAAATGGATGTTATTACCGCTGTTTCAGATACGATTTCCTACAATCTTTTTACTTACAATATTACAGATTTTAAGAATAATGCTACCTCTGTTGATTCTGTTAGTTTTAAAAATACAATGCCTGCTGATACGAGTTCATTATCACTCAAAGGCTATTCTCCAGAAGATGGCACTACTGTTAATAGCCTTATTCCTATTTTTTGTTTAGAATTCAATAAGATTATGGACTTGGATAATGTAATAGCGGTTTTAAAGAATTCCGAGAATAATAATCCGATAAAGTTAAATATACAAAAAATTAGAGGAAATAAATTTGAACTTAAACCTCAGATAAATCTTAAGAATTATGTGCCATACAAATTAGTTATTTCATCTGATTGTTCAGATTATGAAGGGAATAAATTAGGCGAGGAAGTTACTATTAATATCTTACCAATAATATTTGAATAATATTACCTCCAATATTTTAATTCCACTTTTTCATCTTCAATTTCTAAATAAGAGTAATGACATATCCAATCGCCTAAATTTATATATATGCCATTCTCAAGAGTCAAAATTCTTGGCTGATGGATATGCCCCATAATTACATATTCAAAACCTTGTAAGAACTTTATTTTAGAAAAATTTATTAACCCTTCCTCAAGTTTTGTTTTTTTCTTTTGGGGCAATTCCTTTTTTCTACTTGAACGGGACATCCATTTGCCAAATTGTAAGCCCACATCTGGATGAATTATTCCGAAGAGGTGATTTACAAAATTATTTCGTAAAATTGTTTTTAAAAGATGATATCGTGTATCGTTAGAAGTGTATTCATCCCCGTGTGACATAAAAAATTTTTTCTTTCCAACTGTAAATTCATAATCATTAAGATACACTTCTGCATGAATTTCACTTTGGAGAAAATCTCTGAATTTGAAATCGTGATTGCCTGCTAAATAGATGATTTTTGTGCCTTTTTCAGAGATGGATTTTAATTTTGTCAGAGTAGCAAAATATGGCTTTGGAATAACCATTTTATATTCATACCATACATCAAATAAGTCTCCAGCAATAATAAGTTTATCAAGATTCCAGGATTTAATCTCATTAAGAAAGGAATACAGTCTTTTTAATTTTTTCCTTTCTTCTTCGTCAACCTGTAATTTTTGATGAATATCAGAAATGCAGATTATTTTCATCTGAAAATCCTTTCGCCACAAAGGTTCATCCTTCGCAGTAGCAGTCCTACTGCTACGGAGAATGGACACAAAGACACAAAGAAAAAAATAAATAAACAAACTCATTCCCAAGCCCCAGCTTGGGAATGCTCAATGCCATTTTCATGCTCCTTTGCGTCCCGATTTGTTTTCGGGACCTGAATGTTTCATCTAAGTATCTTTACTGATAAATATTAATGAGTCAACACATAATAGACAATATTAATCCCCATTTTGAAAGCCCGCTCGCGGATTTCAGGTGGGTCTTTATGAACATCTGGCGAAGCCCAGCCATCGCTTATATTACTTTCGTAAGTATATAAGACAATCATTCTTCCGAAATTATTAAATAGAGCAAATGCCTGAGGGCGTTTGTTATCATGCTCGTGAATTTTAGGCAAGCCGTTTTCAAAATGATAGAAACAGCTGAATATTGGATGCGAAGATGGGAGTTCTTGTAATGATTTATTCGGAAACACTCTGGCAATTTCTCTTCTGAAATATTTGTCCAATCCATAATCATCATCAACATAAAGAAAACCACCTTTCTTGAGATATTCACGGAGATTTTTAATCTCTTCATCAGAGAGCACAATATTTCCGTGTCCTGTAAGATATAAGAATGGATAGTTAAAGATTCTATTATCTTTCAATGAAACTATTACCTGGTCTTTAGCAGCATTGATATTCGTTCTGTTATTTATTTCTCGTAAAAGGTTTGGAATAACTGATGTATCGTTATACCAATCGCCTCCACCATCATATTGGACCCGTGCAATAGTGAATTTTATTTCAGCAGATGTATATGATACAAAAAATAGAAAGAGTATTACAAAGCTAGAAATACTTTTCTTTAGAAAGTTTATTCTTGAATAAATGAATAATCTTGACATAATTTATCTTTGCCTCCAAAAATATGTTTTTGAATTTAATGGGCGATTAACTCAGTGGCAAGAGTGCTTCCCTTACAAGGAAGAAGTCATAGGTTCAAGTCCTATATCGCCCACCACTTTTTTTTACAAATTCTAAGCTCGAAATTCTAAACTCTAAATAGTGTCTGTCCGTAAAGTAGGTTTTTTCGACTCGTAAGGAACGACGAGTCGAGGTAAAGAGCATAATTTTGAATTTTGGATTTAGAGTTTGTTTAGGATTTAGAAATTCTGATTTAGAGTTTTAATATCTTTAGCTGTTTTTTCTCTTAATACCCGATTTCATCTTCTATATCTTCCCATTAACTTTCCTTCAGCCAGAATATGCTTTTCTATTGTCTTCATAACCTTTTCGGTGAAGTGCCAGAGTTTAAGTTTAG
>JAYEOL010000006.1:14798-26984 GCA_034722995.1 Candidatus Cloacimonadota bacterium
TTAGCTGTTTTTTCTCTTAATACCCGATTTCATCTTCTATATCTTCCCATTAACTTTCCTTCAGCCAGAATATGCTTTTCTATTGTCTTCATAACCTTTTCGGTGAAGTGCCAGAGTTTAAGTTTAGCATTATTTGCCAGTGAGATTGAATCCTTCAATATTTTCTACTGATTCTAACGCAGGAATATTTTAGAGAAACCCATTGATACTTGTTGTATATCATATATAATCTGATGAACGAATGTTACGAAAAGGGCATTGGAATCATCACTTATCAATACTAAACACTTTGCATCTTTAGGAATTGGTTTACATTTCAATGATGGCGATGTTCTTTTTCCATACTAAAAATTGAACATTCAATATATTGAAAATCTCTGTATATTTTTTCATCTGGAAATGACTCTTCAAGAAGCGCAACCCACCTTCCAAAATCACCAATATCTTCTTGATATGTGTTATAAAGGCAATAAAATGGTACTACATATGCATGTTTATAAGAATTATTTTTATCAAAAAAGGCTATGCCTAATGCAACGGAAGGTTGATTTCCTTTTGTATATTCAATATATTCCTTTTCAATAATTTCATTAATAGTTTTAACCGTATCGGAGTGAGGAATTATTATTAATTGATAGTAAATATTTTCATCTTCGTATTTAGTGTTTAATAGAACTCCTATTCCAGTATCTGATGTGTGATTAATCCATGCTACTGGAACTTCATCATATTCTGTTATGTTATTAGAATCTTCACAAAAACAATAAGTATAAGAAATCAGTAGTGTGAACAAAACTAAAAACACAAATTTGCATAATACTTTTTTCCCCGATAAGTATCGGGATTTCACTTTGCTCAACATTTTTTCCTCCCATAATTAATTTTTTCATTCTATCCTGATACCAAGAAGTTAGTAGTAAATATACAATCAGACTGCATCTCACACTTTAACATTCCTACTATATTCGTGAGCATCTTTTTGCAATGCAATTAATTACATCAACAAAAGAATGTAAAAAACTTGCATTTCATTCACCATTAGTTATTTATTTGTATCCAAAAATGGAAAATAAATAAATGCCGTCAAGGAAAAATGAAAAAAATGAGGAATAGTGTTAGAAAATAAGTTATCAGCACTTAAAACTTTAGTCATCCATTTTTTACATTATGGCAAATAACATTTTGATTTCAGGTTATCCAGGAGTAGGGAAAACTACTTTAATAAACAAAATTATTAGAAAATTAAATTACAGAATTGATGGTTTTTATACCCACGAGAAAAAAGAATCTGGCAAACGAACTGGATTCTATATCACGGACTTTTCTGGAAATCAAATGGTAATGGCAGAAGTGAATTTTAAGTCTAAATATCGTGTAGGAAAATATGGGGTTAATGTAAAAGCATTTGAAAAGATTGGCATCCCAGCAATGGAGCGAGCTCTACATAATGCTGACTTGATCGTTATCGACGAGATTGGTAAAATGGAGATGTTCAGCAAGGAATTCTGTATAATATTAGAAAAAACATTCGACTCTCCAAAGCCTGTATTAGCAACAATTAAAAAGATTGATTGCAAATTAACTGCTAAATTGAAATCCAGAAATGATGTTGAGATATATGATTTAACAATTGATAATAGGGATGAAATGGTAGAAATTGTAGTTAAGAGATTATTGTCTTTTTTGTAGGACAAATGTCCCCATTTGTCTGTCTATAAAACTCTGGCAAATGTTTAAAACATTAGACTGGTTTCCAATTATCTATTTCATTGTATAAAAAATAATGTAACCATCCAATACAATTTCCGTTATATAAATAGAAAGCCAAAAGGATAAGATTTTGGAATGTGAAAAGAAAATAATCCTAAAAGCAAAAAAAGATATCAAAGCATTTGATTTTCTTTATCGGAAATACTTTCCAAAAATAAATAATTTTGTTTTTCATAGAGTGAATAATGAAGCAGAAAAAAACGATATTGTTTCAAATGTCTTTTTCAAAGCAATGAAACGATTACCTCTGTATCGTTTTAGAAATTCCAGAAACAGTGCTTTTTCTTCCTGGTTATTTAAAATTGCTGTAAATGAGATAAACCAGCATTACCGGAATATAAAGCGAGAAGAGAAGATTAAAAATAACCTGAAAAATAATCCTCAACCAGTTTCTCAAACACTTCCTGAAATAGATTTTGATATTGTTAAAGAGAAAATGAGAAATTTATCTTTATATGAACAAAATCTGATATCTTTAAGATTTTTTGAAAAAATGAAGAATAAGGAAATAGCTCAAATTCTTGGTAAAAAAGAAAGTACTATTAAGGTGCAGATTCACAGAACTATAAATAAGTTACGAAATTTATTAAGAGGGTGTAATAATTTCACCCCGTTAGATAATTTATATATTTAGATGATTAAATATTTCACAAAGTTTACTATCTAACGGGGTTAACTATTTTATAATGAAAGAACATATCCTCAATATTTTTATGATAAAAATAATTGATAGTGTAAAGATTGTTTTATTACATTCCCTAAATGGAGAAATAAATAATGAAAAATTTTGAAGAAAAATTACAAAAATTAAATATCCCCAAAATTGAAGACGACCCTTTTGAAGATGAGCTTAGAAATAATATTTTAAATAAATATTTTACCCCGGAAATAAAATACAAACACAAATTGAAATTCGCGTATGGTTTTGCATGCTTATTTGCTGTATTATTAGTTTTAACATTGATAAAACCACAAATTGCTAATAGGATTAACCAGTTTGCATTCCAGAAAAGTGAAGAGGTTGAGTTTCCGGCTGAAAGTGATTATCCATTAATTGGTGATATGACTTATACATCAATCTATAATCCAACATTATCAGATAAGATAGACCCAAATAGATATACAGAAGATAAAGCTTACATCATACGAAGGTATAAATCTCGTAATAACGAAACCGTAATGATTGTTTCTGAGTTTGACCAAAAAGCAAATTATAGTTCTACAAAAATTACATATTAAAAAATTACAGGAGGAAGAAAAAATGAAAACAAAAAAACAAATTCCAATTATTTTCTTAATTGGATTAATTGCAATGCTTGTATTAGTTTCCCAACTATCTGCTAAGTCAAAAGCATATTTGGGAGTCTATTTGAGTGACATACCTGAATCAAAATATGAGAAATATGGGATCAAAGGTAATTATGGAGTATTGATTCAAAAGGTAGTTAAAGATGGTCCTGCAAAAGAAGCAGGTTTGAAAAGTAAAGATATTATAGTAGAGATTAATGGAGAAAAAGTCTATACTCATAATCAAATTACAAAAATGCTTTCAAATTATGAACCAGAACAGGTTATAAAAATTAAAATACTCAGAGATGGTAAAGACAAAACCTTTAAAGTCACATTAGGTAAGAGAAAGGGATTATTTGGAGAGCAAACCAAAGCATATTTAGGTGTTTATTTAGAAGACCTATCAGATGAAGATTATGAAGAGATTGGTCTGGATGAGAATTACGGTGTATTGATTAAAAAAGTTGTTGATGATGGACCTGCAGAAAAAGCAGGCATTGAAGCCGATGATGTAATAATGGAAATTGAAAAGGATAAGGTGTATACTTCTGACCAGGTATCTAAGATGTTATATAACTTTGAATCTGGTCAGGAAGTAGAAGTTCTTGTATTTCGTTCTGGTGATAAGAAATCGTTTAGTGTAAAATTAGGAGAAAAAGAAATTGGTTTTCACGATTTTGATTTTGAACGGTTTTTTGATAAGCCAAAATCAGTTTTCGTTTACAAATATAAAGATGATGACACACTAAATACTGAGAAGGTTGAAATCTCTTTTGATGGCTTTAATATTTATATTGATGATGAAAATGAAAAGTTGCATTTTAATTTAAAGAACTTTCTTGAAGGACTTAAAAAACTGGAAAAATTGGATAAACTGGATTCTCTAAAAAATTTAGAAGAACTGCCTCAAATGAAGATTGATATAAATACAGATGAAGAAGCTTTAGGTGGGTCAATATAATTGGAATTCTTTAATAGCAATTCTCCTCATTAAAAAAGCCCTTTCCAAAATATTTTGAGAAGGGCTTTATTTTAATTATGAATTTTTATCTATTCATCAATTTCTCTTACAACATCAAGAATAGTACCATCGCGGTATTCAATAAGTGCGATTATCCCCTCTTTCAGTTTTGGTTTTTCTGGGACCCCTGTAATCTCTTCTACCTCTTTTTTAATATCTTGTATATCTCTAATCGGAAGCTTAGAATTCTTGAAATGCTCAATCAGGTCTTTTCTTCTGGGATTTATAGCAATTCCTCTTTCACAAACCATCACATCAATAGTTTCACCTGGAGTAGAAATTGTTGTAACTTCGTCTTTAATAATAGGCACTCTATTTCTGTAAGAAGGTACAACAATCATTGCTAACTTTGCTCCAGCCGCCACATCGGTATGTCCACCAATACCATGTAAGAGCAATCCATCAGAATGTGTGTTAACATTCACATTGAAATCAACATCAATTTCTGTGGCGCCTAAAAATCCAATATCCTGACGGTTTACAAGACAACCTTTGCTGTGATAGTTTGCATACATTGTCATCGGTGTTTCAGCATGATAAAGGTCATTTTTGAATGATTCAATTGCTTCTGTGTCAAACACCTGACCATCATAAAGAACATCTATTAAGCCTTCGTGAAGCATTTCTACAGCAAATTTAGTAACTCCACCGTTTATAAATCTTGCTTTGACTTTTTCCTTTCTCATAACATCTGCAAGGATTTTTGTAATAGCAAGCGAGATTCCACCAGCCCCTGTTTGGAATGAAAATCCATTCTTGAAATATGGAGACTCTTTAATAAACTGTGCAGCCATCCGGGCGATTTTCAACCTGGTTGGTGACCGTGTTATTCGTGTTGTCCCGGAAACAATTAACCCCGGGTCACCAATTCGGTCTACCTTTACTACATAATCAACATGAGTAGCTGGCACTGAGAAAGGCACAAGTGGATATGGTAACAAATTATCAGTTATTATTACAACTTTATCAGCATATTGCCAGTCAATTGCAGAATAGGCAAGAGGTCCACAAGCAGAAGGTCCATCTACTCCATTAGCATTACCGTAATCATCTGAGCTTGGTGCAGCAATAAATGCAACATCTATGTGGACATCTCCATCTTCTACAGCACGAACTCTGCCACCGTGTGTTCGCAAGACTGCAACGGATGGCAACCCGCCATACGAGACAAATCTGCCAACAGGTCCATTCATACTTCCTTGAATATTTCTGATTACACCACTTTTAATATGTTCTATCAAAGGTTTATGAACAGGAAATAATGCTGAAGGAAATAAAGTAAGCCCTTTAATTCCCATTTTTGCTATTTCATCAATAACCATATTAACCACAAAATCACCGTTACGAAGATGATGATGAAAACTGATTGTCATTCCATCTTTGAGCCCAACCGCTTTTATTGCTTCTTTAAGTGACGAAAGCAATTTTTTATCTCCTGGTTTACTAACCGGAATTGGCGGAGCAGCTCTTTTGCCACCTCCATTATCAACAAAAGCTCCTTGAAATGGTCTTAATTTTCTTCCTTCAATCTCATCAGGGATTAATCTTCCAACTGCATTTTTTGTAAATTTCATTATGTCTCCTATATTTTGGTAAGATGCTGTGATATTTTTTGATAAGATTATTTTTTCATTAACATTATACAAGTAAGGCAAGATGAAGCGAGCATTCTCCTCTCTTTAGCTATGTAACTTACTGATTTTTCATCAATTACTCCAGCCAAAAAAGTTACATCAAGCTCGTTTTTGTAAACGAGACTTCTTTTATTATAATCTTTCATAATTTATGTTAAACTATCTTGATGCTTGAAACTTGAAACTTGATATTTATATCACTACTCATTCGTGACTTGGTTCATAGATTCCTATCTCACCTGACCAACTATCTCTCCATTCAATTTTCTTAATGATGATTTTCAGTAAGCAAAACTCTTTAGACTCTGGCCCATCAGGGAAATGTTATGACAAATCAAAAGTTGCCAGCTTCCATACTCTCTTTTTCTATTCTAAATCTTGTATTATTTTAGCTTCGCCTATAAGAATAGCGGCTTTATCTCCGCGAGGTTGCTCCACAAAGGCAAGACAAATATTCGGATTCTGTCGCATCTGTTTTAACTTTCTTGAACTTCTGTAAGTCGTAACCCACACAGACAAGTTGTCCTCAACCATTGGAGATACTGGACGAACTCTTGGCTGGTCTTCATCGCAAGTAGCAAGATAAGCATGAAGAGAATTCTCTTTCATTATAGTAATCATCTTTTGCTTATCTGATGAATTCATGCTTTTGCCTCCTATTTTCTGATATTTTGGTTAACGCATTACGTGTTTGCGAAGTCCCGAAAGGATTTAGCAAAGCGCTGCAAACACACCGTTATACGCCGTTTTGCCATTCCCCCTATAAGCCACATTTTACATTTTTGATTTATTGCTCTCTGTCATTTTTAGAAATTCCCTTAATTCTTTTGCTCTACCAAACCTTTGCAATTTTTCATAAGCTTCTGCCTCATATTCTAAAGTAATAACAGGAAGTTTCATAGCCCTTAAATCAACAGAACTTATATAATCACATAAATTTATTGTCTCTTCCCATTTTCCATTTACATTCTTCTGAATATCTCCTATAATTTCAACTTTAACACCAATAATATTTAACTTACCGAAATGTGAACGAATGGTTTGAGTGGAACTAAACTGAACTTTCTTGGTTAAGAATTCAGACAACAATTCCTCTATTTTATATGCCCCTGATGCGTCTGTTTGGATGTCAATGTCATTTGGACTAATATCCATATCCTGTAATGCAAAATTTGTGCTGCCTGTAAAAGCCCATATAATATCTTGACTCTTTAATCTATCATAAATTGTTTTAATTGCATTTATTTGTTTTTCTGACAACACTTTTTATTCCTCCAGCAAAATGGCATATAACTAAACATAAACAAAATATTGCTTCCATACTACCTATTTGTTTCCCAAGTTTTCCACCTTCGCAATGCTTCCACCCTCCGTAGCAGAGCTACTGCGGAGGACGGGTCGGTGGACAGGCAAGTTTCCATTTTTTAAAGATACTTCGCCGCCATTTCAGCAAGTACAGAGCGCTCGCCTTTAATAAGAGTCACATGCCCAGCTAATTTTTCATCCTTAAATTTCTCAACCACCACACTTAAGCCATTGCTTTCTGAGTCTAAGTATGGGATATCAATCTGATAAGGGTCTCCTGTAAGGACTACTTTTGTACTATCTCCAGCTCTGGTAATAATTGTTTTCATCTCGTGTGGAGTAAGATTTTGGGCTTCATCAACAATCATAAATTGGTCTGGCAGGCTTCGTCCACGAATGTATGTCAAAGGTTCAAGTTCAATAAAACCATAATCCATAAATTCATCAAGAGATGAACTTCGTTTTCCAAATTTATTCTTTTCCGATTTTTGTTTTTCATGACTATGTAGTAAAATTTCCATATTATCATATATTGGTTGCATCCATGGATTGTACTTCTCTTTTTTAGTTCCAGGCAGATATCCAATATCTTTCCCGAGCGGGAAAATTGGACGAGTTACAACTAATCTTGTATATTTTTCTTCTTCAATAACTTTTCTCAATCCAGCGGCAAGTGCAAGAAGTGTCTTTCCTGTTCCTGCGATTCCAATAAGTGAAACGATTTTTATATTATCATCAAGCAGAATATCAAACGATGCCTCCTGCTCAGGATTCAATGCCTGAATGCCCCATATAGGGTTTTTATTATAATAACTTAAAGGAATTATAACATTTTCATCTTTGTGGTATTTAGCAATTATGTGATTAGAAAATCTTTTCTTCTCAAACATCAATATAAATTGATTATAACATTGAAGACCAAATATATTTTTCATTCTTCCCTTTTCTTTGAATTCTTCAATCTTTTCAGCGGTAGTTTCATATCTAAGAATACCAGTATATAATTCTTCAAAATTAACGGTTTCCTGTTCATAGTTAATTGCTTTTAGCCCAATAGCGTCAGCTTTAATTCTAACATTTGAGTCCTTTGAGACCATAATAACTTCATTATGAGGATTCTTTTTGTGCAGATGATATGCAGTGCCAATAATGAGATTGTCATTTTCATCTGTTATTAAAATATCTTCTATATCATCTGATATTTTATGTGCAAGAGAAACCTGTAGAGTGGAGCCATTTTTCAGTTTAACCCCCTTTGATAATGAATTCTGCTCTCGCAATTTGTCTAACAATCTGCTAACCTGTCTTGCATTTCTGCTTTTCTCATCCAGACCTTTTTTAAAGTTATCAATTTCCTCAATGACAGTTATTGGAATAACAACTTTTGCATTTTTATATGCAAACATAGCGTTAGGGTCATGAATTAGGACATTTGTATCCAGCACATAAATTTTTTCCATAAATTCCTTTCTTTATTCGTCATACGGTTTACGGTTGCGCGGCTCGAATCGTCATTCGTTAAACGCTAAACGGAACGATGTTCGTTAGCCGTTAACCGTTTCCAGCTTCGCCACCGATGGACGATAACCGAATATTTTTATTGACAATATAAAATCAATAACTTTGCAATGGAATTAAATGTCAATATTTTTGTAAAACCGACTGGAGGAAAGATGTATAATATAATTGAAGGCAAATATATTGCTGAAAATAAGAGCTTTGCAATTGTTGCCAGCCGTTTTAATGAACTTGTTTCCCAAAAATTAATTGATGGTGCTCTGGATTGTTTGAAAAGGCATAAGGCAGATGAGAAAAATATTACACTTATCTGGGTACCCGGAGCATTTGAGATTCCTTCTGTTGCTCAAAAATTGGCGGATTCAGATAAATATGATGCTGTAATCTGTGTTGGTGCAGTTATCAGAGGAGATACTCCACATTTTGAATACATCAGCGCGGAGGTTAGCAAAGGAATCGCTCAAGTTGGATTAAAAAGTAAAATTCCAGTCATTTTCGGCGTTTTAACTACAGATACAATTGAGCAGGCATTAGAGCGAGCTGGAACTAAAGCCGGAAATAAAGGATGGGATGCCGCACTTTCTGCAATTGAGATGGTTAATCTGATAGAAAAATTGTCCATTTAATCTTAACCGAGATAGATAGGATGGGTTCACGAAGAGAAGCCCGCAAAATAGCTATTCAAACTCTTTATGCACTTTGTTTAGATTCCAATGAATTTTCTCACGATTCTGTTGATAATTCAAAATATATAACTGAAAAACTATCTCAGATTATTGATTTTAATAACAGTCCGCTCAACGATTCCCAAAAGAAATTCTCTCAATTTCTGGTTGTTAATACACATCAACATCTGGAATTCATTGATGATTTGATAACACAATTTTCTGAACACTGGGATTTCAATAGAATCTCAATTATGGATAAGAGTATCTTGCGAATGGCAATAATGGAAATGGAATTTACTGACACCGCACCAAAAATTATCATAAATGAGGCGATTGAAATTGCAAAAAAGTTCAGTGGAGAAAAATCAGGTAAATTCATAAATGGCATATTAGATGCAGTTATGCATAGCAATAAGTAGGATGAAAAAAATTTATGTTAACTTTTTGAAAGAATTTCTAAATCCCAATTTCTAAACAATTTCAAACTTAAAAGAATCACTGGCTTGTGAATCTAGCGGATTGTGTATTAGTCTTGAATTTTGTATTTTGATCATTTGTATTTATTTAGGATTTAGAATTTTGTATTTAGAATTTTCAAATTTATTTTCTTAGAGAATAAGATACTTTTTCTTAAATTAAGGATTAATATGATAAAATGTAGTCTTGGAATTTTTGCATATAATGAAGAGAAAAATATTGGTCAACTTCTTAATGTTGTTGAAAATCAAGATTTGAATCAGGTTTCTATTGATGAAGTTATTGTTGTCTCAAGCAATTCCACAGATAGAACAGATGATATTGTCAGAGAATTTGCAAGTAAAAATCCCAA
The DNA here is from genome assembly GCA_034722995.1 of Candidatus Cloacimonadota bacterium. Lineage (NCBI taxonomy): Bacteria > Pseudomonadati > Candidatus Cloacimonadota > Candidatus Cloacimonadota bacterium. Next base: position 24,834 of record JAYEOL010000006.1, read on the forward strand.
AATCAAGTTGATTGTTCAAGAAGAGCGAAAAGGAAAATCTTCAGCTATAAATATTTTTCTTAAAGAAGCAAAGAGTGATATACTGATAATAGAAAGTGCTGATACCATTCCTGCCAAAGATACTATAGAAAAACTTGTCCAGCCTTTTTCAGACGAGAAAGTGGGGATGACTGGTGGTAGACCAGAACCAGTAAACAGTCCAAAAAGTTTTATCGGCTTTGCTGTTTGTATGCTATGGAGACTCCATCATAAAATGGCAATGATTTCGCCAAAACTTGGAGAGATGGTCGCGTTTAGAAATTTAGTAAAAGAAATTCCAGAACACAGCCCTGTTGATGAGGCAAGCATTGAAGCGATTATCAGAAATTATGGATTAGAGAAAAAATATGTACCAGAAGCAATCGTCCATAATAAGGGTGCGGAAAATGTAGGTGACTTTTTGAAACAACGTCGTCGCATTTATGCTGGACATCTCTGGTTGGAAAAGAATCAAAATTATAAAGTCGTCACCCAGAAATCAGGCTTGATTATAAAATTTACTATGAAGGAATTCTCATTAAATATTATTAAAGATGCAAAGATAATTTTTACAATATTTTTGGAAGTTTTGGGACGATTTTTAGGCTGGTATGATTTTAAAATATTTAAAAAAAATCCATATAAATGGGAGATTGCAAGGTCAACGAAAGACTTGAGTCAAAAATGAAATTGATAATTAGGATACAGAACCACCCTTTTACAAAGAAAGAATAAGATTATGGCATATAGAAAATTAGATAATATAATTAAGAAAAAGATTATATCTATATTAGTTAACGCTGGTGCCAAAAGAATTGGAATTTTTGGTTCATTTGCAAATGGAACTGCTAATTCTACAAGTGATATAGATATTCTGGTAGAATTTTTTAAAAGAAAAAGTCTTCTTGAACTTGTTAGTATTGAAAGAGAATTATCAGAATCCATTGGAAGAAAGATTGATTTATTAACTGAAAAATCAATTAGCCCATATTTGATAGACAAAATTAAAAGCGAGGAAAGGATAATTTATGAAAGTGATTTCGCTGGTTCAGATTTGCTATCTGAACCAGACATTTAATTGTGTGGTTCAAGTTACAAACTTGAACCAGCTAAGTCAGTCTCGGCATCAGTCTCGGCAAGCGAGCCTTGACGGAAAGGATATTTTGCATAACTCATTACTTAATAACCAAATGGAGGAAAGATGAAAAAAATAATTACTTTTTTACTGTTAAGCCTATTTATATACTCTATGCTTTTCGCAAAAGAAGTTTCTACAAAAAAGGCAGAACAGATAGCAAAAAATCTCTATTATGAGAAAATTAATCAGTTCTTAACTGTCAAATATGAAGACATCAAATTTACAGATAAATTTACTATTAGCGATAAAGCAAATCCACTCTATTATATATTTAATCTAATCAATGATAAAGGATTTGTAGCCATAGCTGCTGAAGATAATGTTTATCCAATATTGTGTTATTCATTTAAAGGTAATTATAGTGAAGCTAATCAACCCCCTGCTTTTACAGAGTTAATGGAGAGCTACAAAAAGCAGATAGCTTTTGTTCAAAAAAATAATTTAAAAAGTACATCTAAAATTAATTTAGTTTGGGATAGATATAGCTCAAAGTCATTCAAACCAAATCATAATAGAGACAATGTAGAACCTTTGTTAACAACATGCTGGGACCAAGACCGTTATTATAATGAATTTTGTCCTGTTGACCCAGATGGTGCAGACGGTCATGCTAGAGTTGGTTGTGTGGCAGTGGCAATGGCACAAATTATGAAATATCACAGTTATCCATTCCAGGGTACAGGTTCACATAGTTATTATTGTTATGGCTATGGAACATTATCAGTTGATTTTGGAGCTGCCAGATACCATTGGAATAATATGCCTGATTATCTAACTGACTATAATTCAGAAGTTGCGAAAATATGTTACCACTGTGGAGTCTCAGTAGAGATGATGTATGGACCAGAAGGTTCTGGAGCATATTCTGAAGATGTGGGTCCTGCGTTAATTACTTATTTCAATTATTCTCCATCTGCACATTTAGAATATAAATGGGATTATACTACTACAGAATGGGAAAATCTTTTAAGAACTGAACTGGATTCTTATAGGCC
>JAYEOL010000007.1 GCA_034722995.1 Candidatus Cloacimonadota bacterium
CGGATGTTAAAGAATTAAAAGGTTTAAAAGTTGATTCCGTATTCGTTGGCTCCTGTACTAACGGGAGAATTGAAGATATGCGTTGGGTTGCTGAAATTCTTAAAGGAAATAAAGTAGCTAATGGTGTTATGTTGAGAATAGTTCCTACCACAAAAGAGGTTTACGGACAGATGCTTAAAGAAGGTTTGATACAAGTTCTTTATGATGCTGGAGCAATTATTTCAAATCCAGGTTGCGGCGGATGCGCTTCTGGACAAATTGGAATGACAGGTAAAGGCGAGGTGCAGATTTCAACTGCTAATAGAAATTTTCTTGGAAAACAGGGAGACGGAGACACCTATCTCGCAAGTCCAGTTACAGCAGCTTTTGCAGCAATTAATGGAGAATTGTAATTTATGAATAGATTTGTTAATCATTTTATATTTATATCAGTTTGTATCATATTTGTTATAATAGGATGTTCTAAAGAAGGTTCAACTATTGAAATTGATCCTTATATTTACATACACGGGAAAATAAAAAAAGGAGAGTCTCTTTATTCAGAATTATTGAGTAACAATATTGATGTCACAGATGCGTATAAGATTACTAACTCTTTGAATAAAATATATAATTTGAAATTTACACATCCCAATGACAGTTTTTTGGTTAAAGTTGACACTCTTAATCAAGTTCAAGTATTAGAATTTTATCCAGATATATTAACAAAATACATTATCAAAAGAGATACAACAGACAACTTTATTTCATTCAAGGAGAATATTGACTACAAAAAGGATATAAAATTTGTATGTGTAAATATTGAAACTTCCTTATATGAAGCATTTGTTGATAATGGACTAAATCCAGAATTGGCAATGGATTTAAGTGACATTTTTCAATGGGACATTGACTTTTTTATAGATACCAGGAAAGGGGATAGCTGTAAGATTGTTTATGAAGTTTTTGAAAATAAAAATAATAAAGTATTAAAATATGGAAACATCTTAGCCACTTCATATAAGGGGAAAAATTTTGATTTAACAGCTTACTATTATAGCAATGGAAATAAATATCATAGTTATTATGGTAAGGATGGAAGATCATTTCAAAAAGCATTTTTAAAATCACCCTTAAATTATTCTTTTATCAGTTCATATTTTGGGATGAGATTACATCCAATAACAAAAAAATATTGGCTTCATAATGGAGTTGATTATGCTGCAAGATGGGGTACTCCTGTTCAAGCCTCCTGTGATGGAGTTGTCATTCATAAAGGATGGAAAGGAGGACATCCAACTCCACACGGAAATACAGGCGGATACGGTAATACTATTATGATTCGTCATGCTAATGGATATAAGACATTATACGGACATCTTAGCAGATATGCTCGCGGCACTAAAATTGGAACAAGAGTAAAACAGCATGATATAATAGGTTATGTCGGCTCTACAGGATGGTCAACAGGGCCACATCTTCATTATACGATTTATCAGTATGATAAAGCAATTAACCCACTAAAACTAAAAAATGTATCAGGACCACCAATACCTAAAGAATTACGGATGGATTTTAGTAAGGTTGTTTCTACAATGGATAAAATATTACAAAACGAAGATATGAGTATTGTGTCATCAATTTAAAGTAAGAAATAAGAAAATTATATGGAGTGCTGGAACGAGAATCCACCAGCTGGTGGAGACGAATTTTCAGCAAAGCGGTACAGACGAGAAGTTCGCCCTCCCGATAAATCGGGAGGACTCGTTTTCACACTCCGAGAAGCATATTTAAAAAAAAATCAAAAAAATTGACAGAAGAATAAACCAAGTTCCAATCTATCCCAAAATGAAAAGAGAAATTAGACTAAAAGGCAAAATCTGGTTGATAGCTGACTCCAATAACAATTTAATAAATGATATAGATACAGATATGATTTTTCACAATAAATATTTAGCAATTACAGATATAAATCTGATGGGGCAATATACATTTGATAATCTTGAAGGATGGAAGGATTTTGCCCAAAAAGCAGCAAAAGGCGATATCATAATTGTTGGAAAAAATTTTGGCTCAGGTTCCTCCAGACAACAAGCAGTTGATTGTTTTAGATCTCTTGGAATTCAAGCAATATTAGCAGAATCTTTTGGTGCAATTTATAAACGAAATGCCATAAATTCTGGACTGCCAATTTTTACAATTAAAAAGATAGATTTGACAAAACTTATTCAGAGAGACGAATTAGAGATAGATTTAGAAAATGGAAAAACCTCATCCCAATATATTGAACTTAAGCCATTTTCAAAAGTGCAGATGGATATTTATCAAGCAGAGAATTTATTTGAGTTTGGAAAACAAAATTTATGATTAGACAAAAGCAGATAAACGAAATTATAAAAATTATCGTCAAAGGATACAAGCCTGAAAAGATAATTCTTTTTGGCTCTTATGCTAATGGGAATCCTACAGAAAATAGTGACTTAGACCTGCTGCTGGTGAAAGAAAGTAAACTTCCTAGATATAAAAGAGCCAGAGCAGTCCATAGGTTATTTGTTCCATATCCGTGTGCAATGGATATAATAGTTTATTCTAAAAGCGAAATAAATAAGTGGAAAGATATAAGAAATTCTTTTGTTTACGATGTATTAAAAAATGGAAAAGTATTGTATGAGCAAACTGTTGTGACACAAAAGAAGCATTTGAATTAGCCAAAGAAGTAAAAGAATTTGCATTATTAAAAATAAAGTAATTATTCAGAAAGGAACAAAAAAGTGAAAATTTATATGAAAATCCTTTTTCTTCTTACAATTCTATTTTTCCTTTTTAGTGGAATTGTAAGTGCAAAGTTACTTCCTAATGATGAACCTGTAACAGGGCTTAAAGTAGAAGATGTTCCCTATGATGATGGCGGGGGCTTGAGCCTTAGTTGGAAACCTTTACATAAGGATAAAAAAATTATTGAATATCGTGTCTATCGTGGAGTTACACCCGACTCTCTCTTTTATATCGGCAAGATACCGGTGAATGCGAAAACAGGTGTTATTGGCGATACAATGAGATATACTGACCAAGGATGGACTTTTTTTGTTGATGCAACCTCCAAAGCAAAGCTTAAAAAAGAAAAAGGACAGCGAAAAGGTGAAATTGGATATGATGTTCTGTATCGTAGAATGCCACGAGATATGAATGTATATGGACCCTTAATGAAAAAGTATAGAATTTTATGCGTTATCCCCAATAAACAGTATTTCTATAAAACCAAAATGAAGGAATTTACTGAAATAGATACAACAGAAGAAGGTGAGGTTGATACCACTTCAACAATATTGGCTGGTTTAAAACTTAGGCAATTTAAATATATTTTATCTAAACATGTTGTTGGCAAAAAGTATTACTATGCAGTTCAAGCAGTTAATTCAAGTAGAAGAACTTCCCCGCTTTCTGAAATTGTTGCTGGTGTAACAACTGATGACCCACCAGAAAAATTGAAGGAATTTTATGCCGTTGTTTATTTGGATACAAATGAAATACGTTTTGAATGGACTTTGCCCGCATTTGCTGATGACCAGAAACAATTCAATATATATCTTTACGATGAGAATGATGAACAGCATAAAATCTTTACTCGCCCAGATGCCTATCCCTATACCCCACAAACAAATGCAATTGTTCCTTTTGATTCTATAAAAGCTAATTTTAAAGCGTTTAATCCTGCTAACTTGAAATGGTATAAATTCAATATTGGTGAACAAGATAGGAAAGATCAAGAAACACTTGCAAAAGATGAACCCATCTCTGCAGAAATAACCACAACCGATATTTTACCAAGTGCCCCTGAATATTTTACTGTAGAAGATAATCCTTATGATAAAGGCGACCAAATCAGGATTTATTTTGATAAGCCTTATTTTGGAATTTCAAAGCTAACCTATAATGACGATTTTACTAAATTATTTGTAAGCTACTTTATTAAAGATAATGACCTTTTCAAAGTTAAACGAATTACAATTAGTATAAATGGAACAAAACATACTGAATATGTTCTTGATAATAAAGCAAAATTCAAAGTTAATTGGGATTATCAGGAGCCAATGACAATTTCTGCAACATTTAAATACAGTAATAAAGCAAAAAAATTATATAAAGATGTAAGATTACCAGAAAATTACTCTGTATCACATACTTTCTATTATGATGAAGATATGGAATTGGTAAGAGTGCAGGAACCTTCAGAAAAGAAATATAGTTACCAGGTTTATAAGTACAATAAGGACAGCGATGTATATCGTTTTCCAAAACTTCTATCCTATATGGAAAGAGAATATTTAGACAGAGTTAGGTATGAAGAGGTTGTATTTCGTGGCAGACCAAAATTTGCTTCTGGTGATAACAGGCTTTATGTATCAACCTATTTAGATGTTGGAAATTGGAAAGAAGAGCAACCATACTATGTAGAACAGCTTTATCTTGAACAAGTAGAAAAATTTAAGAAAAATTTAACAAAAGAGATTCAAAAGTTAGAAAAGAAAGCGGAAGCAGCTACATCTGAAAAAGAAAAACAAAAAATTGAAAATAAAATTGAAACATACAAGACTTATTATTTTGAAGATATTCCTCCTGTTGTAAAACTTGCGAATGAGCAAAAAACTGACAAAGCCAGAATGAAAATATTGGATAAACAGCATTGTCACAGCAAACGAACCTTTAAATATTATATCAGAAAGACAGACGGGAAAGGATATTTTGTTGATACGGAAGTTTATATGAAAGAAGATGGAGAGCAGTATTTCTTTCCTATACCTAATTGGTATAACAATCGTCTGACCATAGTTTTAATTTCCGTCTTACTTTTTGCTGCTTTAGTATATATTATGGTTAGAGCTGCTCGCAAAGGAAAGAAACTATATATAAGGCCAATCGCTGGCATTGAGGAAATAGATAATGCTTTAGGAAGAGCCACAGAGATGGGAAGGCCAATTCTATTTGTTCCAGGATTAAGTAGTATCAGCGATGTCGCTACTCTAGCAGGACTTGCAATTCTAAGTAGAGTTGCAAAGAAAGCTGCTCAATATGATACAAAAATTCTTGTGCCTGTTAGAGATTATATTGTATTGCCAATTGCACAGGAGATAGTGAAAGAAGCACACTATGAAGCAGGCAGACCAGATACTTATGATAAGAATAGTGTATTCTTTATTACAACTGCACAGTTTGCTTTCGTCTCTGGTGTTAATGGTATTATGATTAGAGAAAAAACCGCTACAAATTTCTATATGGGAATGTTCTGGGCAGAATCTTTGCTTATGACTGAAACTGGCAGTATGACAGGTGCAATCCAAATTGCTGGAACGGATGCAGTATCACAATTGCCTTTCTTTATTACAACCTGTGATTATACATTAATCGGTGAAGAATTATATGCCGCAAGTGCATATCTTTCCAGACAGCCCCTTATTCTTGGCACCTTGAAAGCTCAAGATTATATGAAATTATTGATAATAATTTCAGTTGTAGTTGGAACCTTTCTGTCTACAGTACATTTAACATTTTTTATGAATTGGTTTCCAATTGAATAGGAAGTAGAAAGTAATCCTCGTTCCAAAGCCCCTGCTTGGGAGCGCAAGTGAAAGGAGAAATAAATGAAAAGAACAGTACCTTTATTAATTGTTATGATTTTGGGATTTCTTTTTGTTGGTTATGTCTTTATTCCCCACAAAATATATGCTGATTTCTATGATTGGTATATGAAATGGATAAAAGTAATCGGTCCTTTTGCTGTTGTATTAGGAGTAGGAAGTCTGGTCATGGTTCATACATCAAAAATAAAAAGGAAAGTACCCAATTGGGGATACAGTACAGTTACTATAGGGGCATTAATTATAACTACTCTTACAGGATTTATTTGGGGCATTCAGGAAGGAACACCTTTCAGGTGGATTTTTAAGTACTTCAATGTTCCAATGGGTGCTACTATGTTTTCATTACTTGCATTCTATATAGCATCAGCTGCATATAAAGCCTTCCGTGCACGTTCTGTTGAAGCTACTGTGCTGTTAATTGCTGCTGTTATTGTGATGCTTGGCAGAGTTTCTATTGGACAGGCGATTACTCATTGGATTCCTGATGCGACTGAATGGATTTTAAATGTGCCTAATTTAGCTGCAAAAAGAGGAATTGGCTTAGGTGTTGGTTTGGGTATGACAGCCACTGCATTAAAGATTATGTTAGGAATTGAACGGACATATCTGGGTGGCGGAAAATAAGGAAAGGAGAACAAATGAAATTTTCCGAAAACTTACAAAAGGTTGATAGAAGATATATCTATATCGTAGTTGCTCTTGCAGTAATTCTTCCTCTTATTTTTCCCCTCGGATTAAAGACCTATACGACTACACCTGTTGAAAATCTGTATAGACACATTGATGCTATTGCAGGCAGAGATGATAAAGCAATTCTGATTGACTTCCTTCATGACCCATCAGTTATGCCAGAGTTATATCCTATGGAAATTGCACTCATAAGGCATTGTTTTGCAAGAGACATTAAACTGTTTACAATTTCCTGGATAGCAACAGGTGCTCCAATTATTGGAATGGCTCTCTCGGAAGTTAAAGAAGACTTCCCAGATATTAAAGCAGATATAGATTATTGCGATTTCGGATTTAAGCCATATGCTTTAGCAATACCAATTATTCTCGGAATGGGCGATGACATTGTAAAGGCAGTAGAAACAAATAGTGAAGGTAGCAAACTGGAAAATTTACCAATAATGAAGAATATTAAAAATTATGATAATATCCAAATTGTAATGCAAATATCGGGTTCTGCTTACGGATATCTATGGTATACTTATGCCCGTCCAAGATTTGGTGTGGATGTTGGTGTTGGTGTTACTGCTGTTATGGCAGCTGATGCATACCCTTTCATGCAAACAGGACAATTACTTGGCAGTATGGGTGGATTAAAAGGTGCAGCAGAATATGAAAAATTAGTTGATATTTTTGCTATGCAAGGTATTGATTATAGCAAGAAAAAAGCAAGAGATATTGCATGGAGTTCAAAACAGTATTCACTATCAAATATACCATATAAATACAAGAAAGCAAGAATTGGTATGGATGCACAAGCAGTTGTGCATGTTCTGATAATTCTGTTTATTATAATTGGGAATATTGGATATTTTATTGATAAAAGAGCAGAAAAAAAGCGAAAGTATGCTAAGTAAGGAGAGAAAATGACTGAAATTATTGGAATCTGGATTGCTGCATTTTTAACTTTGTGTATGTTTTCTTTTCTATACAAAGATAATCCATTTTATAAATTTGCAGAACACCTTTTCGTCGGTGTTACTATGGGGTATGCAATTCCACTTACATGGAATAGTGTATTTATACCTTATACATATGAACCCTTATTTCTGAAAAAAGAGTATATTCTTATTATTCCTTTTATTATTGGTATGATGTACTGGTTTAGATTTTCTGGGAAGCTTAGCTGGCTTAGCAGATATCCTATTGCATTTGGAATGGGCATTGTTGGAATGAGTGTTCCTATGTCTATGCACGCAAACGTGTTAGTTCAAATGAGAAGTATGATGCTGCCTCTAAATAATATTAATATTATTCTTATATTTATTGGAACTGTTAGCATTTTGTGTTACTTCTTTTTCTCAAAAGCACATACAGGGGCTTATGGAAAATTTACCTCTATCGGTATCGGGTTTATGATGATTGGTTTCGGTGCATCTTTCGGTTATACTGTAATGGCTCGTATTTCTTTACTCATCGGAAGAATAGAATTTCTTTTGGAAGAGTGGTTACATTTACTTTAAGTAAAAACAGATAAAAAAAATAGCACAAAGGCATATCTTATGGATGGAAGTTTATTATTATGTCTTTGTGCTTTTTATTTCTGGTTGAACTAGTTAAAATGCTTGAATTGGTTAATCCTCAGGTTTCTACCAGAGGTAGAGAAATCTACCAGCAAAATTCAGTATGATATTCATCATTAATGCGTTTTAACGGCTAAATTACAAAAATGAAAAGAAAAGTCGTTCAAGTTGTATTTATCATTCTTATTATCGCTATCGCTTATTTCCGTATTTCAAATGATAGAAATAAACCAATAAAAGAAACAAGGGTGGCTTTAGGTACTTTTGTAACAATTAACATACAGGATAAAAATAAAAAAAATAAAACAATTATTGACTCATCTTTTTCTTTAATTAATAAATATGAGAAGCAGTTATCCATTTTAACTCCAAATAGTGAAGTTAGTAAAATAAATACCTCAGAGAAAAATGAAATACAAATTTCAAGCGATGTTAAGAATTTAATTGATGAATCTCATAAAATCAGTGAATTGTCAAATGGTGCATTTGATATAACTATTGGAGCAATTTTAGAAAAATACGATATTGTAAATAAGATTATGCCTGATTCAAATGAGATAAAAAATATGCTCAATCTTGTTGACTATAAATATTTGCAAACAAATAGTGATACACTTATTAAAAAGAAAAAGAATATTCATCTTGATTTAGGTGGTATCGCAAAAGGATATATTGTTGATAAAGTGATAGAATATTTAACATCACAAGGAATTCAGTATGCAGCAGTTAATGCTGGTGGAGACCTCTTTGTATTAGGAAACAAAAAGAATGATGTATGGAAAATCGGTATCAGGCATCCCCGTTCTGAAGATGAAATATTTGGTGAAGTGTCTTTAAAAAATATGTCAATTGTAACATCTGGCGATTATGAACAATTCTTTTTTGTGAATGGGAAAAGAATTCATCATATTCTTAATCCAAAAACCGGGTTTCCTGCTGATAAATCAATAAGTGCCACAGTAATTTGTCCTGATGCAACTACTGCAGATGCACTTTGTACAGCTATCTTTGTAATGGGACCACAAACTGGAACTTCTCTCATCAATAATATTGAAAATGTAGAAGCCATAGTAATTTATGAAAAAAATGGAAAATTGCAGTATAAATTATCGGATGACTTTAAAAAGTATAATTTTCACTGTAGTGAATAATAAACACCGAATAACGAATATTGAATGATGAATAATGAATAGTGAATGACCCCAGTGAAGAAATCCCGATATATCCGTTCTCTGTAGTCCCGATGATCCCCGATTTAATCGGGGAGGACGAAGGGTGAATCGGGACACGGGCAGGCTCAATGGCTAAATATAAAGACATTCAAAATCAACAAGATAAACGGGAGATAACAATAAATAAAGTCGGCGTAAAAGGATTAAAGTATCCGATAGTTTTAGAAGACAGGAAGTATGGGAAACAGAATACCACTGCAGCTGTTAATATGTATGTTGAATTGTCTTCGAATTTTCGTGGTACGCATATGAGTAGATTCGTTGAAATTCTAAATCATTATCATAAAGAAACCATTGTTGATAATCTTGAAAACCTGCTTTTAGAAATGAAGAAGAAATTAGATGCAAATATCGCATATATTGAATTTGAATTTCCATATTTTATAAAAAAGCAAGCCCCTGTTTCAAAAGAGGAATCGCTAATGTCATATAATTGTAAGTTTGATGCAAAGTTAGATAAAAAATTTCAATTTGAGATGTCTGCTACTGTTCCTGTTATTAGTCTTTGCCCTTGCTCAAAGGAAATTAGTGATTTTGGGGCTCATAATCAGAGAACTTATGTTACAGCAAAAATAATGTATAAAGATTTCGTTTGGTTAGAAGAATTAATAGAAATAATTGAGAAATCGGGGAGTAGTGAATTATATTCAATGTTAAAAAGAGCTGACGAAAAATATGTCACAGAAAAATCTTATAATAATCCAAAATTTGTAGAAGATATTGTTCGTGAGGTTGCAGAAAAATTAAAGAATGACAAAAGAATTACTTTTTACAAAGTTGAAGCAGAAAGCATTGAGTCTATTCATAATCATAATGCGTATGCGATGGTGAAGGGGTAATAAGTTAAATGTTAGAAGTAATAAGTTAGAAGTTAGTCCCACGATTTAATCGAGGATAATTGAGTACACAAAATATCAAGAACAAAAATAAATAATGAAAAAGTTTGTGTCAGTTCGTGTTAGTTAGTGGCAAAATTTTAGACATGAAAACTTTAGGAATAGATATTGGCGGAACTAATATCAAATATGGAGTTATTCAATGCGAATTACAAATTAGAAATTATAAATTAAAATTTAAAAATTCAGTAAAAACAGAGGCTTCAAAAGACAAAGAATTTATTATTAAGAAAATTATTTCAATAATTGAGAAATGTAAAAATGATTATGATATAAACTCCATAGGCATTGGTGTTGCTGGACTTGTTGATTATAAAAAGGGGATTATTTTTGAATCACCCAATCTTCCGGATTGGAAAGATATAAATCTAAAAAATGAATTGAAAGTAGTAAATCTGCCAATATTTATTGATAATGATGCAAACTGTTTTGCTTATGGTGAGTATTTACTCAGAAACGATAAAACAATAAGAAATTTAATTGGAATCACGCTTGGAACTGGAATTGGTGGTGGACTGATTATTAATGGAAAACTTTATCATGGAAATTATGGCTTTGCTGCAGAGATTGGCCATATTAAGGTTGTGCCAGATGGCAGAAGATGCAACTGCGGGCAGAATGGATGCTTAGAAGCCTATTCTTCGGGTTTTGCAATTGAAAAAAAGAGTAAAGAAATCTTTGGCGAAAAAATCGCAGTTAGTTCACTTTACAAAATGGCTTTAAAAGATAATAGAAATGCAATAGAGATATTCAATGAAGCATTTGAAAAACTTGGAATCGTTTGTGCAGGATTAATAAATTTGCTTAATCCTGACATTATTGTTTTTGGAGGTGGACTTTCTAATATGAGAGAATTTCTTTTGATTCCTGTAAAAAAAGTTATTCAAAAGAATTGCTATAAGAAGTTATATGAGAAAGTAAGGATTGAAGTAAGCCAGAGTGATATTGATTCAGGAATTATCGGTGCCGCTTATTTGCTTCATAGTAACAAATAAAATTCAATAACCAACAATAACAAAGGAAATTACTAAAATTATCTAAACAATAGATTGGAATAATTTGTAAGAGTGGCAAAATATACACTCAAAATAGGTAAACCCATTTATAATAAAATCAATAGTCAAATGAATTTTCATCGCATAAGGTTAGGATAATTTTAGTATATTATCAATAAAATTTGTGTAAAATTCTGCAAAGAATTTTTATTATGTCTGGAAATCCTTTTATAGAAGCAGTTAAATGACTAATTAAAAATATCAAATTTCTAATAATCCCGACTTGTCGGGACAAATATCAAATTTACTCCATTAGATAATTTTACTATGTGAGATAGTAAAAATCTAATATGAGGAATATCTAACGGGGTGAACAAATATAAAAGAATTATTCTTCAGAGATTTTGTTTTGGTATGATTGGACATTCTTGCCCCGTTAGATATTAAAGATGGTAGGAAGTATAACTTTCTTGGAGTAGAAAGGTGTTAGTACCTAAATTGGAAAATATAAATTCTTTATCTAACGGGGTGAAGGCTTTGTCATTTTATTTGATATTAGGAATTTGGGATTAGAAATTATTGGCTTTATTACTGATTAATATTTCCTGTTTGGTTCTCATTGCTGGTTCAGGTATGTCACCTGAATCAAAATGTTTAGGTTCTCCCGAAGGCTTTCGGGACAAACTTGAACCAGCAAGGGGTAATTATATCAATCTTTAATAATCATCTATTATATGATGACACCCAATCGATTTTTTATTGTGGGTTGCAGCATTTACAATTATCAAAGCATTAACCACAACATTCCGCAATTCAATAATATTACCGCTTAACTTTGCATCTTGATAAAATTTGAAGATTCTATGCGCATAATAGTTAAGGTCAGCGCGAGCACGTTCAAGTCCTCTTTTTGTTCGTATAATACCAGCATAATTCCACATTGTCAGTTGAACTGCTTTTAAATCCTGTTCAAGTAAAAGAGGATCGAATTCAATTTGTTTTTTAGGTGTTGACCAATTTGGAATGGACTGAAAACGTTCTTCATCAATTTCTTCACCCTTACTTATAATATCATTAGAAGCACTTTTTGCCCATAGTAATCCTTCTGCAAGTGATGAAGAAGCTAATCGGTTTGCTCCATGTAATCCAGTACAGCTTATTTCACCAATTGCATATAAATTTTTTAATGAAGTTCTTCCGCAAGTATCTACCTTTATGCCTCCACAGAAATAATGCGCAGCCGGAACAATTGGGATTGGTTCTTTTGTAATATCTATTCCACCTTTTAAACAGGTATTATATATTTTTGAGAATCTTTTTGGCATTTCTTCAGAACCATTATAGTAGTTTTTCAAATCTAAAAGCATATAATCTACACCTGCTTTCTTCATCTCAGTATAAATAGCACGAGCAACAATATCACGTGGAGCAAGGTCTTTTTGCGAAGAATAATTTTTCATAAACTGTCTTCCTTGATGATCTATAAGTCGTGCACCTTCTCCACGCAATGATTCTGAAATAAGAAATCTCTTTATATCTTTATGATAAAGTGCTGTTGGGTGGAATTGTATTAGCTCTGCATTAATAATATCTGCCCCACTTCTATATGCCATGCTCATCCCATCACCAGTTGCAGAAACAGGATTCGTCGTATGCTGATACAGGTTCCCAATCCCACCTGTAGCTACTATTACTTTATGTGCCAGAAATGTTCTGACTGTCCCTTTTTTATTATCCAGCACATAAACACCCATAACTTCTCGAGATTTATACAATTCCTGGTAATCTCGCGAGTGATGATTATTGGTTATAAGGTCAATTGAAGTATGGGAAGTGAGTATTTGCACCCCAATACTTTTTGCATATTGAATAAGAGAGTTTTCGAGTTTTTCACCTGTATAATCCGAGCAATGAAGAATACGATTTGTAGAATGAGCAGCTTCTTCAGTATAATCAAATTCCCCTTGTGGTGTTTTGCTGAAATCAACATTTAGTTTATTAATAAAAAAGTCATTCACAAGTTGTGGACCTTGTTCAGCAAAAATCTTCACTGCTTCAATACTATTATAATTACTCCCGGCAGATAGAATATCTTTCATCAAAGCGTCAGAGCTATCATCTTTTTTCCATCCAATGACGCCACCCTGTGCACAATTTGTATTCGTTTCATGGATATCCTCTGTTTTGGTTAGAGCGATAACATCAAAGCCGGCTTCTTTTAAGAAAATTGCAGCAGAAAGACCAGCAATGCCAGTCCCAATTACTATAACATCAAATTTTTTTCTCATTTATTATCCTCAACAATTGAGAGCATATTTTGCATTGCTTTTTTTGCATCAGTCCGATATTCATTAGGAACAGTTACTTCATACAGCAGTCTATTTTTTTCTGGATATTGTAGTATAGATTGTAATGACTCATAAACATTCTGAAATGTGATTCTTCCCATATCTTCACAACAAGACAACTTTAAAGGTAGGATTGTTTTGTTTGAAAAGTTTTGAGCCATTCTTTCAACAAAATGATACTCTGTGCCTACCCCCCAAATGCTACCTTCAGGAGCATCTTTTATTGTATTAAGAATAGTTTGTGTTGAACCCACAAAATCGCTTTGCAAAACTACCTCTTCATCGCATTCAGGATGGACAATAATTTGTATATTCGGATACTGTTCTCTAAGTCTTCTTATATCTTCAACAGTAAACTTTTTATGAACATAACAATAGCCATCCCATAGAAAAATTCTTGCATTTTTAATAGAACCTTTACATAGAAGACTAAGATCCTTTTTAACAACAACAATTTGATTTTCAGGGATTTTTAGCATTCTGGCTGAATTGATACCAAGATTATAATCAGGAGAAAAAAATACAACTTTTCCCTGATTCAAATATGTATTTATTATTTTACATGCATTAGAACTTGTACAGGTTGCTCCATTATATTCACCACAAAAACTTTTCAAAGCTACATTGGAATTCACATAGGTAACTGGTGCTACTTCACATGCACAAAGAGAACTGATTTGTTTGTAAATCTCTTTAGCAATTTGCGCATCTATCATTTCTGCTAAAGGACAGCCAGCCAAAAGGGTTGGCATGAGAACTTTCTGGTTTGGTTTTGCCAAAAGCCTGGCACCTTCCGCCATAAACTTTACACCGCAGAATAATATGAAATCCGCATGAGTTTTACTACAATCTTTTGCAAGTTTATATGAATCTCCAACAATATCTGCTTGGGCAATAATATCTGATTTTATATAATGATGTGCAGGGATAACCACTGAATCTTTCAGCGTCTTTTTCAGTGATGTGATGGTTTGTATTATATCCTGTAAATTCATAAACTATTTCTTTTCTTTTCGCAAAGAGAAGTCAAATGCTTTAACTGAATGTGTTAATTCACCAACAGAGATAAAGTCAACACCTGTCTCTGCAACATCTTTGATGCGTGATAATGCCATGTTTCCAGACGCTTCAACCAGTGTTTGTTTATTAATTATTTTCACAGCTTTTTTCATCATTTCTAATGGCATATTATCCAGCATAATATAATCAACCTGTGATTTAAGTGCTTCTTTTACTTCCTCCAGATTTCGTGTTTCAACCTCAATTTTTATAGAAGGATTCACCTTACTTTTAACTTTTGAAACAGCATTTATGATGCTTCCTGTACCATCAATATGATTATCCTTTATCATCACCATATCATATAAGCCCATTCTATGATTCTTGCCACCTCCGCATAGAACTGCATATTTTTGAAATGCACGAAATCCAGGGATTGTTTTTCTTGTATCAAGAATTTTTGCTTTGCCACCGGTTTTTTCTACAAATGCTGCTGTCTTTGTAGCAATTCCACTCAAATGGGAGAGAAAGTTAAGTGCTACTCGTTCTCCTTTTAAAATACTTCTTATCTTTCCATAAATTTTTGCGATAGAATCTCCTTTTTCTATTCTATCACCATCATTTTTGTCAAACTTTACTAT
Organism: Candidatus Cloacimonadota bacterium; assembly: GCA_034722995.1. NCBI lineage: Bacteria > Pseudomonadati > Candidatus Cloacimonadota > Candidatus Cloacimonadota bacterium. Next base: position 14,982 of record JAYEOL010000007.1, read on the forward strand.
ACAGTCAGAATCAAGCTTTTGAAATACAGCCGTAAAAATTTTACAACCACAAAGTATCCCAGAATCTTTTGAGATGAGAATATATATTCCCTGTTCCTGGTCAAAAATAGATTTTGTGGTGATATCTCCACTTTCAGAAAGGTCCTCTTGTAATGCATTCTCAATAAGTATATTGAGGGTGTCTAAGTTAATAAAATCCTTTATTTTATTCATTATTAGACAGTGTTCATTTAACCTGATTTATTTTCTCATCTTTTTATAATTAGCAAATGAAATTCTTAAAGATGGATTTGAATCTTTTTCAGATTTAAAAGTATCCATATTTTGTACTTTTTTTCTCTCATCTTATATTACAAATATAAATTTCTATTAAGTATGTTGTCAAGTAACAATTAGAAGATTTTTCAGACCCAATCATTTAAATACTCCCCAATAATTATTTAATATAAATGAGATTTTTTTCATTAGGTTTAAACCTAACAAACTTTTAGACCTTCTATACACCCTTTAAATAAAATATATTTCTGCTGAATAATATTTATAACATACCTATAAAAATCAATAAAAAATATAATAAATTTGACAAAGGAATTTATTATTTTTTTTTGTAGTAAAATTTCAACTTTAATCATAATTATGTAGTTAAATAGAGCTTTGAGATTTTTTAATATGAAAGAATTGAAAAAACTAAACAAAACTGATCACCATTTAAAAGAAATGTCTCAAATAGGTGGCCCTTCTTTTAAGGGCAAACACTTTGATTTCTTAAAAGTGTTTTTTATACTAACTTTCATTGATAGGTATTCCATTCTTGCGTAAATATTTTGAATGGAAATTTTATGTTAATCAGGATACAAAAAAAAAATTACGGAGGATTTCAATGAAAAAGATACTATCTATAGTTATCTTATCACTCTTATTCATTCTACCCTATGCATTATTTGCAGCTGAAACTGGCACTATTGCAGGAAAAGTTGATATTGAAAAAACCGGAAGACCCTTATCAGCAGCTAATGTGATTATTGAAGATACTAGCATAGGAGTTTTAACTAAAGCTGATGGTAGTTTTATTATGAAGAATGTTCCAACTGGCACTTATACTGTAACTGCCAGTTTTTTGGGATATGAAAAACAAACCAAAACAGTAGCAGTAAAGTCTAATTTAACAACAACTGTTATGTTCTCATTAAGAATGAAACCAATTGGTATTCAAGGAATTACTGTTATTTCTGATAGAGCAAAAATTGAAACTCCTATAGCATTTACAGATATTGACAAAGAAGAAATTACTTCAGGTCTTGGTTCACGTGACATTCCACTCGTTCTTACAAACACTCCAAGTGTTTATTCCACCTGCCAGGGTGGTGGAGCAGGCGATGCTCGTGTAAATATCCGTGGATTCAACCAGAGAAATGTGGCTGTTATGATCAATGGCGTTCCAATTAATGATATGGAAAATGGATGGGTATACTGGTCAAACTGGGACGGTCTTGGCGATGCAACATCATCTATTCAGGTGCAAAGAGGATTAAGTGCTGTAAACCTTGCTGTTCCTTCTATTGGTGGAACTATGAATATGATTACGGACCCAAGCAAAATGAGCCAAGGTGTTGATTTTAAACAAGAATATGGCACATCAGGTTTTAATAAGAAAACTCTTACAGCAAATTCTGGCTTAGTTAGTGACAAATATGCCTTTAGCCTTAATGTTACTCGAAAAACTGGTAATGGTATAATTGATAAAACCTGGACTGATGCCTGGTCTTATTATCTTGCCACAAGCTATAATATTAATGAAAACAATCGTCTTGAATTCTATGCTGTTGGTGCTCCTCAAAAACATGGACAGAATCTTTACAAACAAAATATGGCTGCGTATAATCATGAATATGCTAAGGAACATTCGGGCTTACCAGACAGTGTTCTTGCTGATTATCTTGCTGATAAACCTCAATCTGAAGCTGGAATGTTTTATAATCAAAACTGGAATGTTGTGAATCCTGATTATAAGGGAAAACAATGGTGGAATGGTGGATTACACAATAGATATTCACCCGATTTCATAAATGAAAGGGAAAATTTCTATCACAAACCACAAATTAATTTGAACTGGTATACAAAATTAAATGAGAAAATGAATGTTTATTCTGTGTTGTATTATTCAGGAGGAAAAGGTGGAGGGACAGGAACTTACGGAAATGTAATAAAGGATTATTCCGGACCATCCCCAATCGTAGATTGGAATACAACAATAGAAAATAATCTTGCTGACACCACGGGTAATATAGGTGTTCTTCGTAATAGCAGAAATAATCAGTGGACCATTGGTGCATTATCCAAAGTAAAATATACACTCTCTGATAAGATCAAAACTTCACTTGGTCTAGACTGGAGAACTGCAGAGATTGACCATTTCCGAGAAGTACGCGATCTACTTGGTGGTGAATATTTATATTACACAGGTAATGAATTTGATACTAATGAAGTAGATTATCATAAAGGTCTTGGTGACAAGATCGCTTATTATAACACAAATAATGTAGATTGGATTGGTGGATATGCTCAGGGAGAGTTTTCCCTAGGTCCTTTAAATACTTATGGAATGGGTGGACTTTCCAGCATTAAATATTCTTATGAAGATCATTTCAGAGCTTCTGACACGCTATCAACTGGAGCTCCTGATCCAAATAGTGACCCATTTACTTCAGAAACAGATTGGCTACCTGGCTTCCAGTTTAAAGGTGGCTCAAGTTACAGATTGACAGATAACATTGGTATATTTGGTAATGCCGGTTATGTTAACAAATGTCCGATATTTGATGAAGTAATTGACGATTATGATGGAACAGTAGCCGACAATCCCGAAAATGAAAAATTTACTGATATTGAAATCGGAGCTAATTTTGTTGGTCTGGGCGGATTGCTGAACATTAAGGGTGATTTTTATTACACTAATTGGATTGATCAAATCAAAACAAGAGGTGTAGAAGATTCACTTGGTAATGAAGGTATCATATTCCTCAGAGGTATGGATTCTCGTCATGCAGGAATAGAATTAGAACTACGCGCACAACCAATTCCATTGGTAAAATTTGATGCTTCTTTCTCCAAAGGAGATTGGATTTATACGAACGATTTCAGTGCTACTTATAAAAATTGGGTTGATACGGTTACGGTAATTGATACTTTGACATGTTATGTTAAGGACCTCAAAGTTGGTGATGCACCTCAAACACAACTTGCCTTAGAAACAACATTATTTCCTGTTGAGGGTTTGAGAGCTACTATCTCCTATAAATATTTCTGTGATTTTTATGCTTCATGGGATCCTTTCAGTCGACAAGATCCAAATGATAGAAAACAAAGTTGGAAAATTCCAGCTTACAGTCTTGTAGATCTTCATTTAAGTTATAAACTTCCTACTGTTGTAAAAGGATTAGATATTGAAGCCTTTACTCATATATTTAATTTATTTGATGAAGTCTATGTTCAGGATGCAACAGATAACAGCTACTACAATGGTTATGATACGGGACAATATCCTCACACTGGTAGTTCCGCAGAGGTATTCTTCGGACTTCCAAGAAGATTCAATGCTGGTTTGTCAATCAAATTGTAATTCAAAATAGATACTAAATTAAACCCTCAAGGTCTTCGGCTCTTGGGGGTTTTTTATGAGCAGTTTAAAAGTTGTATAACTGTATGATTAGTTTAATAGATAAATGATTGATTGAGAAACAATGATATTCAAAATTTATCTGACAAAGTTTATCGTAATAGTTTTTTAATCCTATCTCATTGCTGGTTCAGGTATGTCACCTGAATCAAAATGTTTAGGTTCTCCCGAAGGCTTTCGGGACAAACTTGAACCAGCAAGGGGTGTGTGTATATTTAAGATGATGTATGTTATTAAAATTCAATAAGTTTTATCAACCTCTCTTTTACTTCCCTAAAATCTTTACAATAATAATCTGTTACTCTTTTAATCTTTTCCCCTTCAGGTTTTGTGTGTTCATCTTCAATAGAAAAGACAGTCATTCCGGCATTTTTTGCTGCTTTCACGCCAACATATACATCCTCAATCACAATGCAATTGGAAGGATTTACATCTAATGCAGTTGCAACTTTCAGATAAATATCTGGAAAAGGTTTTCCTTTAATATTTTGACATCCGGCAACAATACAATCAAAAAAATGTAATACATTATTTGCCTTTAATACTGCGTTTGCAAGGAATTTTGAATTACTGGTTCCAAGACCAATTTTTATATTCTTAGCATACAAATATTCTAATAATTTTTTGGCACCTGATTTTAGACTGATATTGTTTTCATAATGCATTTTTACCGTATCAGTCCATTCTTGCATTATTTCATCAATTGAGTCTGGTAAATTAAATTTTTGTTTGAAATATTTTGCAACTTCAATAAAACTATCTCCATGTTCCATATCCTGAAATAAATTATCTGGAACTGGCAGACCTCTTTTACCAAGATATTCTTTATCTACTTCAGCCCAGACTCCCATAGAATCAATCAAGGTTCCATCTAAATCAAAGATTACAGCTTCTATTTTCATCTGAAAATACCTCACCCAGAGATGCAGAGTTCGCAGAGAAAATCTGATAACTCTACTGAAAATCTCTTTACCACAAAGAGCACAAAGAAAATAAATATACACCCTCATTCCCAAGTCCTCCCCAATTGTCACTCTCATTCCCAAGCCCCAGCTTGGGAATGCTTAAGGCAAGCACTCCAAATAATATATATATGTTTATTTATGTTTCTGTCAACTTGGCTCTGATTTTTGCACTTAGCATGTCCATTATCCAGACTACTAAAGCAATAAGCCATATAAGTATTCCTACATTATGCCAGCGAAGAAGCTGTTGCTGTTGTAGAAGAAGTAGACCTATTCCTCCGCCTCCGACAAATCCAACAATTGTTGCCATCCGAACATTAATATCCCACCTGTAGATTGTAAATGCAAGATATGGAGAAATAATTTGTGGAATAATTGCATATATCCAGGTTTGTAATGTGCTGGCTCCAGTTGCTTTGATTGCTTCTACTGGACCTGTGTCTATATTTTCAATCTGTTCTGAATACAACTTTGTAAGAGCAGCAATTGAATGTATCATCAAAGCAAGCATTCCTGCAAAAGGTCCAATGCCTACCCATACACTGAAAATTATCGCCCATACAAGAGCTTCAATAGAGCGAAATATTGTCGCAATAGTTCTAACAATAACATAAACAGTATTTCCAATAAATGTCTTTGGCATCAGGTTTCGTGCAGCAAAAAAACTTAATACAAAAGCAAAAGGGATTGCAAACACTGTAGCAAGTAAGGCTAAATAAATCGTTTCGGCAAGTGCTGTTAGACTCATTGTGAGAATATCAAAATTTGGGTCAAAAATTCCTGACATTATGCCGCCAGCATTTTTGAACTGCATAAAGAATTTAATAAAGTCAACTTCAACCAGGTTCCATCCGACAACAAAGGTTACTAACAAACCGGTAACAATAAACCAGCCCCAAAAACTTTTGAACCATTTATGAATAGTTCGTCTTGATGGGAAAAATGCTTTTCTGCCAAGAGAATTTCCAATGAAAAAGAACAAAATTGTAAAAATGAATACACCTAAACCAATAAACTTATTGTCTATACGAAAGTTAAACCATCTATACGCAAGAAAGCAAAGACAACCAAAGATGTAAACCCAGAACAGCAAATCAAGTATAATTGCTTTAAATATAGATTTTATTTTATTATATCTTTTCATCGGATTTTCACTTCTTCAGTTTCTTCCCCATAGATTTCTTTAAATCGTTTATCGTCAATATCAGTTGGTCTTCCGTCAAAAACAATTTCACCATCTTTCAAAGCCACAACCCTTGTACCATATTTTCTTGCTAAACTTAAAAAATGCAGAGAGCAAATCACAGTCATATTATCTTTTTTATTTAATTCGCCTAAATATTTCATAACAGAGTCAGCTGTGGCTGGGTCTAAACTTGCGACAGGTTCATCAGCTAAGATAAGACGAGGATTTTGCATTAAAGCCCTTGCTATTGCGACTCTTTGTTGCTGTCCACCACTTAAATTTTTTATCTTTTTATTACTAAAATCTCTTAGACCAACTCGCTTAAGATTTTCCAATGCAAATTTTACATCATCTTTATGGCGGCTAAATGTTATTGAATGACCGAGTGAAACATAACCAAGCCTGCCTGTAAGAACATTTGTTAATGCACTGAGATTTTTTATCAAATTAAACTGCTGAAAAATCATTCCAATATGTCTACGAATTCGTCTAAGGTTTTTGCCCTCAGCTTTAACAACATCCTCATTGTTAATGATAATGTCTCCAGAAGTTGACTCAATTAATTTGTTCAAACAGCGTAGAAGTGTTGATTTACCAGAGCCAGATAATCCAAGAATGATTAAAAATTCACCCTCTTTAACAGTTAGATTTATACCTTTTAAAGCGTGAGTTCCACCTGAATAAATTTTGTGTAGGTCTCTTATTTTTACGATGTTTTTCATTTAATAAGGTTTGATGCATCAACTTCAAGGGTTTTCAGAGCTTCTCTTACTACATCATAATCAGAATCATTTGCTCGGACAAAATTATCAATATCCAAAAGTCTCACTAATGTTTCGTGTCCTTCTTTTGTATTGGCAAAGTTTAAAAGCGCTTGAATAATTTTTTCTTTCATCCCAGGAGGAAAACCTTTTCTAAAAGTAACAGTATCGTTTGGGATCCAGTCCGTATAACCAATTATTTTTGTTTTTTTGATAACATCAGGATATGTATCCATGACAGCTCTACGAGCATCACGTACCATACCATCCTTACCAGGTGGAGCCCAAAAAGTGCAACCTACATCAGCGGTTCCTTGATATACAGCTAAGATTGCTTGAGGATGTCCACCAGCAAAAAAACTTCTTCTTGGCTTAACCTCTTTTTGTTTTAAAATCGCTGAAGGATAAATATAACCTGACGCTGAAGCAGCGTCAGTATAAGCAATTATTTTACCATTAATATCCTCAATAGTATTAATGTCGCTATCAGTTAGTGCAACAAATTGCCCGCGGTATTTTTCAAGACCTTTACGAACTACTGTAAGAGCTACCTCTGCATCAAACTTTTCATTTGCTAAAACATAAGCAAAGGTTGCCAGCCAGGCAATATCAGTTTCTTTTGTTCCCATTGCTTCTATAACCGAAGCGTAACTTGTGGGAACTGCTACTTTGAAGTGATAACCAGTTTCTTTTGTTAAAAAGTCAGCCACTGCTGTCCCGCTCGTTACAATTTTTCCAGCTTCCATTGAAGGAACGAAATACATTTTTATAGGATTCTTTTTTGAACCTAATGGAGCTTGCTTAGCACATCCAGAAAAAATGATTATCAGTATAATGAATAGTCCAAAATATTTCTTGAACATAATATTACACTCCTTTTTGGGAAATTTTCTTAAGATAAGATTTGGCAATTTAATTTTTCTATGTCAATTAAATTGGGAAAAATTAAATTCTTTAACCATTGCAAAGGGTTTTTAAAGTTTAAGTATGGACACTAATTAAGAGAATTCGTATTCTTGTTAGTAAAATATAAATAAAAATATTCAGCATTCACCTTTTTCTAAAATCAAAATTCTTTACAGAATTTGTAAGCATGATAATGAATTGTCTTAATATTCTTAAATATAATTAATAGTGATAACTGACCATTATGTAATATAAAATAAGTATATGAGGTTTTGACGAAAGGAAAGAATGGTAAAATATTTATTTTTTGGATTTTACGCTTTATTCCTATTAGGTATTGGAATATATGGGATGAAGCGGACAAAGACATTCAGTGATTTTTTCTTAGGGTCAAGAGCAATAGGACCGTGGCTTTCGGCATTTACTTATGGAACTGCATATTTTAGTGCTGTAATTTTTGTTGGCTTTGCAGGCAAAATTGGGTGGGGATTTGGATATTCCGCCTTATGGGTTGCAATTGGAAATGCGTTAATCGGAACTTTATTTGTTTGGGCTGTTATGGGGAAAAGAATCCGTAAGGCATCTATAGAAATGAATGCTTATACAATGCCCGAATTTTTACAAGTAAGGTATAAATCAAATTTTTTAAAGATTTTTACTGCTGTAGCAATTTTCGTCTTTCTTGTTCCTTATGCTGCGTCTGTATTTATGGGACTCAGTTATCTTTTTGAAATCAATTTTAATATTAAATTTGAGTATATTCTCATTCTTATGGCAGTATTAATCAGTCTATATATGATTTTAGGTGGTTTTAAATCAGTAGTTTTGGTTGATGTAATTCAAGGCACAATAATGATTGTTGGTGTAATTCTTCTTGTTTATTTTTCAATAAAAAACGGTGGAGGTTTACCAGCAATAACAAATAAACTAAACAACATAAATCCAAAACTTTCTCAAGTGATTGGACCTCCTGGATTTTTCCCGCTTTTATTTATAGTAATTATTACAAGTGTTGCTCCACTTGCAATGCCACAATTGGTTCAAAAATTCTATTCAATAAAAGATGATAGGTCAATAAAAAGTGGGACAGTAATTTGTACGATTTTCGCAATCGTAGTTGCCGGTTCAGCATATTTTTTCGGCTCTTTGACAAGAGTGTTTCTCTCTCCTCAAACTCATCCAGAAATCTTTGCTGACAAAATACATTTTGTTGATAAATTAGTTCCAATGTTAATAAGAACAGTTATTCCACAAGGATTGAACTTTGTAATACTTTTATTAGTGCTTTCTGCATCAATGTCTACATTAGCAGCATTAGTTCTTGTATCAAGTTCATCTATTGTGAAGGATTTATATCATGGATTTGTTAAACCCAAAGCATCAGATAAAAAACTGAACTTATTGATGAGAATTATGTGTGCAGTTTTTATATTAGCTTCTGTATTCATCACTCTTTTAAGACCAGCAGTAATATTAACATTATTAGTAATTTCATGGGGTGCAATTGCAGCTGTTTTCTTGTCTCCTTTTATATATGGTTTATTCTGGAAAAAGGCAAGTAAAATCGCTGCTGAAATATCATCTGTTTTGGGGCTTGTCATAACACTGACATTATTTTTTATTTTGCCAAGAAATCAAATCCCATTTATTGCGACATTAGGTATGGGTGTACCAATGATTACATTTCCATTAATCGTTTGGGTTACAAGAAAAGAAGATAACAATTCTAAATGTAAAGAGGTTCTATGAATATAGCTTCAATAATTACTGGCATTATTATTTTAATTTTAGGCTTGGATGCTGTTGCCCAAAGAGTGAATCAAATTGGAAGGAAAAGAGTATTAAAAATATCCTATACAGCAATGGGTTTTGCTGCTGTTGTATTAGTTCTGGTTTTTCTATTTGGTGACAAATCTTATAAAAATTTTACTATAAATTGGGGGATAACAATCCTAATTACAGCTTTCTGGATTGTTAATATTCTTCCTTTAATGTTTCAAGCAAGTAAAAGCAGGTCTGCTGTTTTGACCAAACTAAAAACAAAGAATAAAAGTAGTAAATCAAGAAATAAAAAGAAAAGAAAAAGAAAGTAAAAATAAATGGTCATAACGCTTCGCTGCTAAAACGCTACGCTGTCATAATGGCTAAAGCCGTCATAAATGGTCAAAACGCTTCAGGCTACGGCCAGTCTTGGCTCCCGATGCGTCGGGAGACAGGCGCCCAGACGAGTCGCTGTCAAATGGTCAAACCACTTACTCTGTCATAACATAATAGCATTTGACGAGCTGAAGGCTCTTATGACCATTTTTGACTATTTATGACGATTCGCCAATTGGCGAATCATATGACCACATTTGACATCTTTGCACTTGCTATCGCATCAATATCATCTTCTTCGTCACAGAGTTATCTCCATAAATGAGCTTATAAAAATACACTCCTGGACTTACTTTATTCCCCTTCTCATCAGTCCCATCCCACACTATATCTGTCTTTACCCAGAAATTATCTCTCTTGCCATCATAAGTTTTTATAAGTTGCCCTTTTGCATTGTAGATTGATAATTTGTAATCTTTTATTCTTTCATAATCTGAGGAGATAAATGTTATTGTGGTAAATGAACTGAATGGATTAGGCTTATTCTGGAAAAGATATAATTTATTTATAAATGATGTATCTGGCTCATCTATTCCCTGTCCTTGCCATTCATAAGCTCCTATATCTATTATTCCATTGTATATTCTTGGTTGTCCAGCTAGGTCCAATTCTGGTAAGTTTAATCCAGTAGTATCTGGATTGCCAGCATCTATGCAGGGAGAACCTGGTAATAACTCATAACTGAATGGGTCTCCTCCAACAAATTGTGGAATAGAATCTATGTTGCCTTCAAGCCAGTTAATTGTGCCATTGTTGTTAGTATTTATTGCATTTATACTATCTTCAATATTTGTGTATGAAATGGTGACGGTATTAGGGTCACCCTGATAGTAAAACCAAATTTCATCTTCCGCAGGATTCCGCAAAATACAATTGATTAGAGTTACATTTGTGCGCCATGTTTGATTTATTACCCCTTTTGAACAATTTGAATTGTCACATATTGTGCAATTTATTAAGATTGGTCCTTCATCATAAAATCCGTTATATACACCAATCCCACTGGTTTCAAAATCACTATTATTAACAATTTTTGTGTTAATCAATATAGGATTGGATTGTGCCACACAGCTGATTGCTCCGAATCCACTCTCTTCAGGATTAATATTATTATCTTCTATAATACAATTTATAAACACAGGATTACTATTGTCATGTATTGAAATAGGTGAGTCATTCAAAAGCACTGAAGGATTTCCTCTTACAGTTACATTTTCAAATATAGGATTGGAATTATCCGAACAAAAAATACATGAGCCCATATAGGCAAAGTAATTTTTAATGATTATATTTTTTATTATTGGGTTTGAATTAGTTTTGATATACATTGCTCCACCAAATCGTGAACTTCCATTTTGTAAAGTCATATTTTCTATTAAAAGGTTATCATCATTACAGGCAACAATAAAATTACTTAGTTCTTCTCCATCAAAAATAGTGGTTTCTTCATTTTCACCAATTATTGAAATATATTCTTTACAGTTTAGGGCAAATTTTTCTCCTGTCAAAGAAGGTGAATAGATGCCACTTGTTACATGTATAGTATTTGAATTAAGACTATCTGAAACAATAAGGTTTAAAGCATAAGCTATAGTTTTAAGTGCTTCGTATGGAGTTAATCCGCTATTATTATTATTTCCATCAGGACTCACATATAAATCCTGATTGACTGGAGTAATTTTACTGTGTAAGATATTGAAGGTAAGATTGCCTGGTCCACGATTATAAGCGAAATGTGAATTCGGCTCAAGTACAGTAAAAGTATCTACAATAACATCAATATCTGGCGTTTCAAATATGTTTATATCACATCCCCGTCCAGCATAATTATTATACATATTGCAATGATGATTACTACTAAATTTTATGAATGATTCAAATAGATTTATGCCACCCCCAGAAATATAAGCATGGTTATCACATATGTTTGCATTTTCTAAAATGGCTTGACCATTGTCTATAGCAATTCCACCGCCAATATCTGCTTGGTTATTTTTAATAATACAGCTGTTTATTTTTGATTCTGAATTTTTAATAAATATTCCACCACCTAGAATGACAGTATGGTAGTATATTCCACTCCCATTTTGAATGGTAAAACCGCATAATACTGCTGTTGTGTCTTCTCCACTTTCAAAAGTAACAACACTACCATTATGGTTGCCATCGATTATGGTTTGATAT
>JAYEOL010000008.1 GCA_034722995.1 Candidatus Cloacimonadota bacterium
TTGGCTTATCTGCTGGTGCAAAGCTGTTGCCAATATTAAGTCTTGGCGGAACTGCAAAATACATCAATCATACAATTTATGATAATAAAGGGACTGGATTCGCTTTTGATTTTGGAACTATGCTGCTTTTAAATCCTATACGAATTGGAGCAAGTATTAGCAATCTTGGTGGAAAGTTAACATGGGATACTGACTCTGAAAATGAAGATGAGATTCCAGCTACTTTGCGTGCGGGTGCTTCAATCATTTTCCCTCTTTCTGCCATTGATATATTAGCTGCTGCAGATATTTCTCAAACTATTATTGATGAAGAAGATGCAGAAGGTGATTTTAAACTACATTTTGGAGCAGAAACCTGGATGGCTGATGTTTTAGGGGTCCGTGCTGGTTTAGATGGTGAAGACCTTAATTTCGGTGCTTCTGTTAAATTAAAAAAGTTACGATTTGACTATGCCTTTTGTCCTGATGCTCTTGATGAAGGACCAACTCATAAACTTGGTGTACAAATTCAGTTCTAAGTTTGTTGAGCATTAAAAATACAAAACTTGACAAAAAAGATACTATTTTTAAATTTTTAATGGGAAAATAAAACTTTGTTTTTTGACATATACATAGGGGGTGACAGGCTTCGACAGGGACTGTGGGTACAGGAATAGCATACCGGTGAGATTACCTATTCCGTAAATATGGTAATGCAAAATCTAATTGCAGATGAAAATCTCGCATTAGCTGCTTAAAAAGGTAGCTACATTTGAATTGATGTTGCCATTTGCATCTCTTCAAATGCCGTTTAAAATGGCTTTGATACTGTGATGTCTATAAGCAGTATTGAAATTTATAGACTGGTTCTGAATATGTTTGTCTGCCGTCTTGTTTAGAATGAGATAACACAACAGACTAAGTATGTAGAAGTTCTTGTATCCAAATCTCTGGACGCGGGTTCAACTCCCGCCACCTCCACCAGTCTTCGTTTTGAGCGAAGTGAAAAACGAAGACTGCAACGGCGTATCCGTCAGCTGACGGAGAAGCCGTGCTCTTAATTGCTTCTGGAGTTAAAAAATTCGCTCAAAACTACGCCTGGGCAAAGTTTTAACGAAGACAGACGCCCTGTCAGGCCAAATAATAAGTGGTCAGAATATATTTTATTATGTTTATATTTTAACAAGCATTACTCACGCAGATCGTCATTATACTGGATATACTAAAGATTTAGATAAACGATTAGCAAAGCATAATAATGGAGAAGTAAAACATACCTTAAAATATAAACTTACAAAAAAGAAAATGTCTAAAATAGGAAACATCCATTTTCTTTGAGGATGTCTGTTAAAAATGTCAATTTCATAAATAGGATAAAATTTTATAAAAACTGGAATATTTATAAGATAAAGAAAAAAATGAATGGAGGAATCATGAAAAAAATAGCATTAATTGTAATAATACTAACTTTGGTGTGTATATCTTTATCAGCCAGACAGGTAAAAGAAGGTAGTGAACCATCAACAAAAATGCTGGACATATTTAAGATTCACGATATAGGAGCATTTCAACTTCGTACTTCAAATTATGGTTGTTTGGGTTCTGGAGATGATGTTGTCCCGCAATGGCCATCCCTTGAGTTTCCTAAAGGCTCTGGAATTGACTATCTATATATTGGCGCACTATGGTTTGGAGCCTCAAAGCAAAGAAGAAACGAATATGGACAGATACTTTACTGGCAGAATCCAGAGCATGAAGAAACTGGCACAACAAATATGGGATTTGGACGAGTTATTGATACCTTAACCACAGTAGGATTTGATGGAGATGCTGATATGTATGAATTACTACCTGCTTATAATCCTCTGGAAGAAAACGCACTTGGAGCTCAATATTATCAATACAATTCTTCTGACAGTACGCTTAAGTTTTATTACTCTGATGGTATTCCAAACTATGACGATGATGAAGATGGTCTAATTGATGAAGACCCAATAGGAATGATTGGTTTTCCTTATGACCCGGATAGCATCTTTTGTTTCACAATGCCTTACGACGATGACGGAGACAGTCTTGTAGATGAAGACGGCGGATACTATGGTGCAGAAAATATTATGTCCTATTCTTACGATTACAGCCCATTTGGTACGCCAGGAACAAGATGGTGGGGTGGGTGGAATTTTGGACAAGGTCATACTCCACTTAATATAGCAGTAAAGCAAGAGTCATTCTGTTGGAATGGATATAAAATTGAGAAACTTGCATTACTTAAAACTACTATTTATAATATGAATGAACTGGATACACTCTTTGATTATACTTTAGGATATTTTTTTGACTGTGATATTGGACCACAATCTTGGTCTTCCTCTGCTCGTTCAACTGAAGATGTAAGTACTTATTATCTTGGTGATGAATATGAATTTCCGTATAGTTATGATTATGACGGAGATGGGGGGCTTACGGAAGGATATGCTGCAGCAAAAATATTTTCACCTCAGCTTTATGCAAATTATGCCTGTTGGACCTGGGAAGTAGGTGATGGACCTTATGATGAATCTCCGGCTAGAGACCGCAACGAAAAATACTGGCTAATGACAGATAGAAATCCTAATGAAGATAAGTACATTTCACTAAGAGATTATCCCAATGCACAGGTTAATGACCCTTGTGATACACGATTTCTTTATGCATATTATGGTGATATGAATGGCTTTATTGCACCCACAGACTCAAGCTTGAATATAGCACCCGGTGATTCAGCTGTTATATATTCAACAATTTTCCTTGGTGATAACTTTGATGAATTAACAGAAATTGCTGATATTCTTCAGCAATTCCACGATTCTAATTTTGACCTTGCATTTTTAAATAATTATTACTCAGACCTTTTCTTTTCTGAATATATAGAAGGAAGCTCTCAAAACAAAGCATTGGAAATCTATAATGATACCGGCTCTGAAGTGGCTCTTTCAAATTATAGAATAGCTCAGGCTGTTAATGGCAATGGATGGGAATATTGGCATACTTTTCCTGCTTCGGCATTTTTACCTCAAGGAGATGTGTGGGTAATAACAACCGATGAAGCAGATACGAATTTGCAAAATGTAGCAGATGAAATTCTTTCTTATCCAAGTGTTGTACATTTCAATGGAAATGATGCAAGGGGATTAGAAAAAACAACTGATGGTGGTCAAACCTGGGAACTTATAGATGTCATTGGGATTCCTGATGAAAATCCTGGTGATGGATGGGATGTTGCAGGAATACCTAATGCAACCCAAAATCATACATTAGTAAGAAAGGATTCTGTGTTCAAGGGAAATATTGACTGGACAGTTTCTGCTGGAACCAATTCTGATAACTCGGAATGGATAGTTTATCCAGAGGATACTTTTGAATATCTTGGTTTTCATGGTGAAGGCGGCATACCGCCTACCACATTTGTAAATACTACACAAGGAACTATTGATTCCTGTCGAGTGGGTGCAGGAATTCATTTTAAGTTTTCCGCATCTCCTTTTGCTGCATATTATAAATATCGCCTTGTTTATTATGAAAGAGTTGGAACAGATTCCTTTTGTGTAGAATGGAATGAAGATACCATATTGGATAGTACGGAATGGTATTTTACGGAAGATTATGAAAATCCTGATGAGGTTATATTAAGGGCAGACTATCCTGGTGGAAATCCTTTTGGAAAACCATTTTTACAAGTAAATGAATTTAACGAAGTAACACAACTACAGGTAAAAGCAGTTAATTATGCTGGGATGGAAGACCCTAATTATGCAAAAATGACCTTCTTTGTAAGAGGTCATTTTAAACCTGAAACTTGTCCTTTTATGAGTTCTTGGCAGGAATGGCCAAGCGCATATTATGATGTTATATTAGGTGATATTCGTTTAAATATTACTCCACATATTTATATTCTTGGCGAAAATACTTATTTGACATACTTATCAACCTATCAGGAAGAGATACCATATGAGATTGTGTCTGGAGAGTGTCACTATGCAAATAGGTTTTATATGGATATAAATGAAGACCTTTCTGCAATCTGGTCTGATGATATAAAAATATATCTGAAATGGAGTTATTTAGGAGAATATGAATTTAGTATTTCAAATTGGAGAATATATTATGCAGAACATACATATTCTTATGATGAAAGTTTACCCTATTATCAGTATCAACGTTATTTTTGTGATATAGAATTTATGGATATTCAATTAGATGGGAGTGCAGATGGTATTCCTCCAATTGGAACTGTAATTATTGATGATATTACTGGCGAGGAGTGGATGAGAGTTCCAATTAGTGAGGAACAAGCCTGTACATTGACTAATTTACCATCAGGCTCACATATACTTAAAGTGCGAGCTGTGGATTTACAGGGAGCACTTGACCCAACCCCAGAGATGCTTGAATTTACTCTCCATGAAAAAGTTGAACAAAATGAAAAAGAAGGTGTGCTTATCGTAGATGATACAAAAGCAACTCCGTTATTTGCTGTAGAAGATTCTGTGGATATATTCTATGATAATCTACTTGAGGATTGCCCTCACCAAGTTACTACCTTTGATCTAAATGAAGAGCCATTTCATAATATCGCTGATTTAAATATAGATATTAGGAATGATAACCTCGCACCTTACTTTGCACCATCTGATATTCAGGAATATAAACTAATTCTGTGGCATTCAAATAATCCAAGAGAATTTTATAATGATATAGCCAAAGTTCATCTTATACAACACTATGATTTATTAAGTTTCTATCTCAATAGCGGCGGCAATCTTGTATTTACGGGGTGTGCAAAAGTTTGTGACCCTTATTATGCAAAGACTAATTTCCTACAAGATTATGCTGGATTAGCAGATACTTTATCTGCTTTAAACACCGATGATATTGTTTGGGGTAATCCAAGTGTAAACAATTCTCCAATGGGTGGAGCAAGTGGTTCCGGCTCCTTTGAAGGCATTGAAATTGATTCTCTTAATGTAGTTTATTCATTAGCAGGATATCCGTTCCCTCAGTATTTTGGTCCTACTCCACTTGGTGCTATCGGTAGTGTTACATTCCTGAATATTGTTAATGCTGAAGAAATTTTTACCTGTATTCCTGGACCTAATTTCCCTGATCCCGAACCTTACGATGGTGCTCCAGTTGGTTCAAAATATATCAAAATACCTGGAGTAAATGGTTTAGTCTATATTCTCGGTTTCCCACTTTTCTACTTCCAGGTTGATCAAGGAAAATTGTTCCTGAATAAGGTCTTTGATGAAATTGATTCCTTATGGTCAATTGATGATGAAGGTCCATATACTTACAACTCAAATCAATTATTCCAAAATTATCCTAATCCAATGAGAGGTTCAACCACAATTTCTTTTTCAATTCATCAAAGAGATATAAAGGACGCAGAGATAAAAATATACAACATTAAAGGGCAATTGATAAAAACTTTGGAGTGCATTAACCGTGTTAATGCAAAAGATACAAACTCCCTTCATTCCATATTCTGGAATGGAAAGGACAAGAACAACAAACCTGTTTCATCAGGTATTTACTTCTATAGATTGGAAACAGAAAATTACCAATCTTCTGTTAAGAAGTTACTCCTTTTGCGATAGTATTTTTGCGAATTAATTTAGAAAGACGGCATTTAAAGTTTATCAAAAGGCTGAATGCCGTCTTTCTCTATCTTTAATAAACAATGTTTCGCAATTGTTCCAATTATGAATCCTTCCTGTACAAATGAGGATCCCGATACCATCGGGATGTTACATTAAACTTCCAAAACTTGACAATAAATTAATATTACTGACCTTATAAAATAAATCAAAATGCCACTATAGCTCAGTGGTAGAGCAACTGATTCGTAATCAGTAGGTCGTGGGTTCAAGTCCCGCTGGTGGCTCCATTTTAAATTCGGAATTCGGTGTTCAAAGTATGAATCCTTATAAAAAGAAACTTAATTCAATACGAATGAAATACTTTTTGACAAAAGTAGTAGAGAATCTCTCTCTTCTTTTATCAACAATTGTCATTCTATTTATTTCATCAAGTTTTCTTATAAACCTATTCCAAAATAATTATGCTACCCTAAAAATAATTGTAATTACATTCAAGTCACTTTCTTTACCGGTAATCTTATTTTGCATTATTAATACTATTCGTAATTATCATTCTTTAAAATATATAGCCCAAAGAATATCAAATATTTACCCTGAACACAATGAAGTAATTTTCTCAAGTTTGGAATTAGAGAAAGTAACGACTGATTCACATTATTCCGATGAAATCATCAATGCTAATATTAATTTAGCGAATAAAATTGCAAATGAAATTGATTTTAAAAAGGTATTTCAAACTGAAAAACCTTTTCAATTGATTAAGATTTTTTCATTTGTTCTTGGAATATTTCTAATTTCTTTTTTTATTAATAAAGATGCCTTTTATACTTCCTACTTTGCAATAACTAATATGGAAGAATTTGCTCCCAAATATGACTCAAAAATTTATGTAAAACCAGGTAATATAATCTTACTAAAAGGGAGTAATCAAAAAATTCAAATTGAAAATTATTATCCTGAACTAAATTACACTTTAAATTATGAACAAAATCTCAGATGGAAATCCATTGATTTACAGAAAAATTCCTACATATTTTATAATATTGATGATAGCATAAGGTATTATATTCAAAACGATTTCGCGAAATCTGATTCTTTCATAATAAATATATTAGAAAAGCCAACAATAAAAAAATTAACGGTTGATTACTCATTCCCTGCATATTCAAAACTTTCTAATAAGGTTGAGGATGAGTCTTCTGGAAATATAATTGCATTAAAAGGGACTAAAATCAAATTTAATCTTTTAGTGAATAACAATCTTCTTGACTATCGTATTGTATTTTCTGATGGTCAAACAATAAAATTAAAAAAGATTGATGATTTTCAATACTCAGCCATATTTACTATCACTAAAAGTTTATCATACCACTTCTATTTAGAAGATATTTTACATAACAAAAATCAACAAATTGAGCATACAATCTATGCAGAAGAGGATTTTCCACCAAAAGTTGAAATAATTTCCCCGGCTGAAGATAAGATTTTAGCTCAGAAGCTAAAAGAAGATATTGAATTTATCTCATCTGACGACTTTGGAATAAGTGAATTACAAATTTCTTTCAAAAAAAATAATGAGGAATATACTTTTAGGCCAATTAGAAAAGATATTAATGAAACTAATATGAAAGGTACTTACACTTTTGATGTAAGTGACCAAAATCTTTTGCCTGGCGATGTAATATGCTATTATTTAATCGTATATGATAATTGCACAATTCCAGAAAGACAAAGTGCTAAATCAAAAATTTACTTGCTAAAATTTCCATCTATAGAAGAATTGTACGAAGAAATTCAGAAAGAGCAAGAAGATAAATATGATAATTTATCAGAAAATCTTGAACAAGCACAAAAAACAAAAGAGAAGTTTGATAAACTAAGACGCAAATTTCTTAAAACCGAGGAGTTCAATTGGGAAGAAAAAGAGGATTTAAAATCTATACTAAAAAAACAGAAAGAATTTGCTAAAAAGGCAGAGCAAACCGCTGAAGATTATAAAAAGTTTATTGAACAAATTGAAAAGAATAAAGCAGTATCCGAAGAGACACTTGAAAAAATGAAGCAAATTCAAGAAATAATGCAAGAGATAGCTACACCTGAACTTGAACAAGCAATGCAGAAAATTCAAGAATCTATGAAAAAAATTACTCCGGAACAGATGAAAAAAGCATTAAATAATTTTAAGTTTTCTCAAGAAGAATTCTTAAAAAAGTTAGAAGAAACTCTGAATCTTTTGAAGAGCATAAAATTAGAACAAGATATGCAAAAATGCTTACAGCAAGCAGAAGAGCTGGAAAAATTGCAGAAGGAGTTAAATAAGAAGACAGATGAAAAGGTAGAGGAGAATAAGAATTTAAGCGATTTGGCTGATGAACAAAAAGATATTTCCGAAAAATATAACAATCTTAAAATAAATCTTGATGAACTAATTGCGCAACTTAAAAAAAACAAAGAATCCAGGACAGCTGAGGAATTGCAAAAGGCTCTTGAGCAGATGAAAAAAGACAAACTGTCAGACAATCTTGAAAACGCTACACAACAAATGCAAAATAATAAGCCTATGGGTCTATGCTCAAATCAAAACCGTATACAACAAAGTTTTTCTCAATTAAAACAATCAATCCAAATGGCACAATGTATGATGCAATCAACAATGCAAGAAAAATTCCAATCGTTAATTGAAAAGGCTCTTTTTGAACTAATTTACTTCTCGGAAAAACAAGAGAAAATCCTTGATAATAAATATACTGCTTACGATATTTTAGATATTGAAGTTGCAATGTATGAAGGAATAAAAAATTCAATTAATCAGCTTTACAGTATGCCACTGATAATGCTTACTATAAGTCCAAAATTCCCTGCCCATACCGCTGAAACTTTTAATAGATTTGAACAAATGTTTGAACAAATAAAAGATAGGCGTAACTATAATGTTCAAAAGGATAAACAGGATATTTATGTTTCAATTAATAGAATGATAATTGACCTTTTGCAATCTAAGAATCAGATGCCGCAAGGTGGGGGAGGAGGCATGCAACAATTGCTTCAGCAACTCCAGCAGATGTCTGCGGGACAGAGTTCTATTAATCTGTTAACTCAAGCACTTTTTGAACAGATGCTGACTCAACAGGGTCAGAAATTGACTTCTGAGCAAAGAAATATGTTAAATAGAATTGCAGCAAATGAAAACCAGATCAAAGAAAACTTAGAAAGAATTCTGCGAGATTTTCCTGAAGCTGAAAAACTGTTAGGTAATCTTGAAAATGTTGAAGAAGAACTAAAAGAAGTTGTAAAAAAACTTAATAAGGGTATCATTGATAAAGAATTAGTTGAACAACAGCAGCGAATTCTCTCTAGACTATTAGATGCTCAAAGGTCTATTCATCGCAGAGATTATAGCAAAAAGAGAGAATCTAAAACACCCGAAGAACAGGAATATAAAACCGATATATCGGGACTCAAAATTGATACTGCACATTTCCATGTTAAAGATATTTTAAAATTTATTAATGAAAATTATCCTGAAGAATATCACCATTTAATTAAAGAATATTTAGAAAGAATTCAAAATGAATAATAAGATTGCTTTTGTTTTGTTTCTACTCACTTTTGTTACTATTTTCTCACTATATTCTTATCAAGACAAGGACATAATTAGAATAAGACTGAAACAAGCAGGAAATTTTGAGAAACAGAAAAAATTCCTTCTTGCAGAAACTATGTATAAAGAACTTCTCACACAATTTCCTCATAATAAGGAAGTTATACAAAAATTGTCAAGTCTTTATTTAAGCCAAAAGGAATTTGAAACACTTCAGAGACTTCTGAATAATGAAACAAATTATTTAAGCCCAGAATTTATATCTCTAACCCAAATAGAAATGTATATCAAAATGAATGAACTCTCTGATGCAAAAAATGAAATTGAGAGATTAATCGGTCAAAATAAAGAAAATTACATTCTTTATAATAAGATTGCATTAATTTACAGTAGAAATTCACATTTTAATGAAGCACTTGAGTTATATAAATCAGCTAGAAAGTTATCTAAAAATCCAAAATTATACACCACGGAAATGGCAATGCTCTATCAATATCAAATGGATTTTCAGATGGCAATTGAAGAATACATCAATATGCTTGATAAAAGGTCATACAATTTTGTAAAATACAGACTGGAAAAATTAGGTATCTCTAATGCAGAAGTAATTAAAGCTCTTAATAAGAAGGTGAATAACTCAAAAAACAACTTAGTAAAATCTCTTTTAGCTGAATTTTTACTCAGAAATAATGACTATGAACAAGCCTTTGAAATTTTTAAGGACTTAGGGACTGATGACTTATTGCGGTTTGCTGAATACTGTGAAAAACATGGATTATTTACACTTTGTATAAGAATTTATAAAACAATTCTAACCAATACTTCAAATATAAGGCTGCAACTCACTATTTATGATAGAATAGGGGACTTGTATAGTAAAATTCATGAATACGACTCTGCTTATAACGCTTATACGCAAATTACTAAAATGTACAAAAACATCAAAGGCAATATTTCACAAGATATATTGATGAATGCTTTTACTAATTTAGCAAAATTAGAGTTTTCCGAAAATAATGATACAGAAAAAGCACAAAAATATATTTTACAGGCAAAAAAAATTGCAATTAAGCCAGAAGACAAATTAGATCTCTCTATCTTGCTTGCTGATTGCTACTTATGTAATAATTATTACAAAAAAGCTATTGAAATATACAATAACATCTTAAACAATCAAAATTATCATTCTTCAATTACATCATTAGCAAAGTATAAATTATTTCTTGTTTATATCTATACCAAAGAATACAGTAAGTCAGATTCAGTATTACAAGATTATGTTTTACACAATGAAAAGGATACTTATTTAAATGATATGGTTTCTTTAAATAAACTAATCCAATTAGCAAAAGATAAGTTTTCTTATAGCGATTCACTTAAATTAGAAGATGACATATCTTGTTTTATCAAATCGTTAGAGACATCAAATATTCGTAAAAGTAAATATTATTATGAAAAACTGACAGCATCATATAACGATACAATACTTATTAATTACATAAAAACAAAGATGGCAGATTTCTATTTTTCAAAACTTCAATTTGAAAATTCTTTAAACATTTTTCTTGAGTTATCTGACAACAATGGAATCTATAGTGATTATATTGAAAAACGGATAGGTGATTGTTATTTGAATTTGCAAGATTATGGATTAGCAATTGAGAGTTACAAGAAATACTTAATTAATTTTCCCAATGGCTCATTTGCACCAGAGGTTCGGAAACTCTTAAAAGAGATAGAATCTTAATGTCTGATAAGGGATATTATGTAAACTTATGGATATTTTAGTAATTAGTAAATATAAAGAAAGATAGAACTCCTCCCCTATGATATAATTTTCTTGACAGCAAATTCTATTAACCAATAATTTCAATAAAGAAAACTTTTTTAAAGGGATTTATTATGAAAAGCATGACTGGTTTCGGTAGCGAGGAACTAAACAAAGATGGCTTAAATTTAAAAATCACTGCAAGGTCTCTAAATGATAAATATCTAAATATAAGGTGTAAAACACCACCAGATTTTCCTGAATATGTATCATATAAGATTGAAAGGATGATTCCAAAACTCCTTAGTAGAGGAACAATTTATATTACATTATTTAGGATTAATAAAAAGGAAAAACTTCCGGAAATGTTACTAAAGGAGGATTTACTAAAACAGTATTTTGATTTTATTAATGAGGTCTCAAAAAAATATGCGATAAAAACAAATATTACAATCTCAGATATCTTTAATTTTGAGAAATTATACCAATCCCCTATTGAAGAATATGATTCAGAAGAGTTTTTGGAATTAGTCCTTAAATTGGTCAAAAAAGCTGTTAATAAACTTATAGAAGTTAGACAAAAAGAGGGCGAGGACCTGGAAGAATTTTTCATAAAATCAATTAATCAAATTGAAGTATCCTTATCAGCAATTGAGTTATCATTTCCAGATTATTTGCAAGAACTAAAGTTGAAAACAAAAAGCAATATTGAAGAAATTCTCAAAAACTATCTAAAAAAGATTGATGAGGAAAAAATTATTTCTGAAATTAAATACCTTTGCGAAAAATTAGATATAACTGAAGAAATTGTACGATTTAGAAGTCATCTAAATAAATTTCGTGAATTAATTTCTATAAAGGATAAGCCTATAGGATTTTCATTGATTTTTGTAATACAAGAGATGCAACGAGAGATTTCAACAATTTCGGCAAAGTATAACAACATTTCCGTCTTTCCAGAGATTTTAAAGATAAAAGAAGAAACTGAAAAATGTAAGGAACAAGCATTAAATGTTGAGTAGTCCAAAGGTTCCACCTCCACATCCGCTGGGATTGGTGAAAAAGCCAATATTTTCATGGGTTTCATTTCCTCTCATTGAATTTCCGATACATTCCATATTTGTTTCTGCATTCTTTATACTTGCAGCTATCTTTGTTTTTGCAATCACACATAATCTCTTCTGGGTGCTATTATCACTATTTTTTCTTTTCTCTTCCCTGTTTTCCTATTTTGTGCCTACATACTACGAATTTTATGAAGACTATGTATTCATAAAAGTTCTTGTTTTTAAACGTGAGCGTAAATACTCAGAATTCAAATGTTTTTATGCTGACAAAAAGGGTGTAATGCTTGGTACTTTTGGTAAACCACGAGGACTTGATAGATTCAGAGGTCAGTCTATTAGATTTACAAAAAAGCAAAAAGAAAGAGAAGAGGTGCTGAACTTCCTTGATGAAAAGATAGGAAACCGTTACTAATGACTAACAAAGACAAGTCTGAAGTGATTCTTAATTTCCTTCATAAGAATGCAAACAAAGAATTCACAATTAGAAAATTGGCGAGAATATTCAGAATTAAAAAACGAAATTATTCAAACTTTAAAAAGAGTATACTTCAACTAACAAAGAATGCCAAAATTCGCAGAAAAGGCAAAAAGTATTACTCTACACCTGTTTACAATACAATTGAAGGCACTTTTGATGCGTCAGCTCTTGCAAAAAACTATCCTTTTGCCTTTGTAAGAACTGATAAAGAAGACATTAAAATATACCTTGAGGATTGTCTAAATGCCTATCACAATGATATTGTTGAATTGGTTGTTACAAAGCGCAATCATCGTCGAGTAACTGGAAAAATCCTGAAGATTATAAAGAGAAAAAATGAAACGATAGTTGGAAATTCATATAAATTAAATGATAAATCATTTGTAATTCCTGATAATCAAAAAATAGATAACCATATTAAATTAATTGATTTATCAACAAGTCAAAATGAATTTTTAGAAAAAAAGGTTATCGTTCATATAACAGATTGGGGAAATAGAAAAAGAAACATATATCCAAAAGGTAAAGTAACTGAGATATTAGGGAATGCAAACGACCCAAATATTGATTTTTTATCCGTATTAAACCAATACAATCTTCCAGGAGAGTTCAAGTCCCGATATATCGGGACGGATGAATCACTGAAGTTGCAGGAATTTATTGACAAAGTGGAAATTAGAAGAAGAAAAAACTTTGTAGATATAACAACATTTACAATTGACCCTATAACAGCAAAAGATTTTGATGATGCAATTTCCTTAGAAGAAATAGAAACTGGATATAAACTTTATGTTCACATTTCTGATGTTTCTCATTATGTTAAAGTTGAATCCCCTATCTTTAAAGAAGCATTTAAAAGAGGCACAAGTGTTTACTTACTTCAAAAAGTGATACCAATGCTCCCATCAAATATGAGCAATAATATCTGCAGTTTGCAACCTAGCAAGGATAGACTCGCTATTTCTGTAACAATAGAATATGATAAAAACTTTAACCAAATTAAAGGGGAAATTTATCCTTCTATAATTCGTAGTGATGCCCGACTTAATTATCAGCAAGTAGATAAACTTTTTGAAGGCAGTGATTTTTCGCCACAAAGACTCAAAGGCACTAAGAAAAATTATAACAAAAGCAAAAGTCATTCTTCGTGCCTTAGTGCCTTAGTGGCTAACTCTGAAATTGCGCCAAAAATCAAAGAAGTCTTATTAAAAATGCGACCTCTGGCAAAGCATTTGACAGAATTGAGATATGCAAGAGGAGGACTGGATTTTGACCTGCCGGATTCTGAATTTGAATTTGATGAAAATGGAAGTCCGATAAATATTTTACGAACCAGAGAGACAGAGAGCCATCTGCTTATTGAAGAATTTATGCTTGCAGCAAATCAATATATCGCAGAATTAATTGCAAGAAAGTGTAATTCCGCAATATTTCGCATTCATGAGAAACCTGACCCTGACAAAATGGGCGAGTTCGCTTTGATAGTAAAATCATACAACTATAGCTTAAATTTTACTCAAAAAAATCAAAATTTAGCACTGAAACAGTTTTTGAATTCTATCAAAAATGAAAATCATCATAGAGTTTTTGACAATTTGCTTTTACGAAGCCTTATGAAGGCAAAATATTCTTATAGAAATATTGGACACTTTGGGCTGGCTCTAAAATCTTACACCCATTTCACCTCCCCTATTAGAAGATTTCCTGATCTTGTTGTTCATCATCTTCTTAAACAAAATGTTTTTGGCTGGTCATCCACCAGATTTTCTCTCTCAGATATAAAGTCATTTGCACAAAAATCGTCAGAAATGGAACTGGTAGCAACGAATGCGGAAAGAACTTTAGGAAAATTGAAGAAAAATCGGTTTATGAAAGATAATATTGGAAAAGATTTCAAAGCTTTAATTGTAAATTTCAATAATAAAAATATCTTTATTGAATTGGACAAATACCCAATTGAAGGCTTTATTCCCCTATCTTCTATCACTGATGATTATTATCAATTTAATAGCAATAAATATTGCATAATCGGAAAAAGAAAGAAACGCGGGTTCTTTTTATGCCAGCAAATCCAAGTAAAAGTCAAAAAGGTAGAACACGAAATTGAATTTAAACTCATTCAATAAACATTTAGAAAGAATCAAGTAATGGAAAACGAAATCAAAGAACAAGAAATTGTCAGTTTGTGTAAGTTCCACACCAGTCTGCAGTTAGACGCTATTTCTGAAGTATTGGAAGAAAATAATATTCCTTTTAGTTTTAAAAGAAAAGGGCTTTTTATAAATAGAAGTTTTGAATTCAGTGATTCAAAATCATATATAGAAGTTTATGTTTATAAAAAAGATAAAGAAAAAGCTTCTGAACTAATAGAGCCGATTCTAAAAACCCTTTCGTCTTCAGAGTAAATTAAATCAAATCTAAACATAAGAATTTAGTAATAAACTAATCCACTATTGTAATTGTTTCCAATCCTTTTCTTTTACATTGTTTGTTTATAATTTTATAAGTATTTTGAAAAGCTTTTCTGTATTCTTCCAATTTCTCAAAAGTGTGATGGTCTCCTCTTTTTGTAAACTCCTGTTCTAATACTTTAATTTGTGACTTGTAAAATAATGCTCTCCAGATAAGTTTTTCAATATTTTTTGGGAAGGCTCCTATTTTATCAGGGTCAAATTCACTGATTTCAATTCTCATATAATCTTCAATATTTATCTTTTCAGTCTCGTATAGGACGAGCCTAGACGGAAAATAGGTCAATAGCTTTTTTCAAATCTGCAATATATGTAAAAGCAGGACCGCCACCCATAAGAATTGCAACTGTTGAAGCTTCCAATATTTCCTCTGTTTTTGCACCTGCCTTATATGCCTTTTCAACATGTAAACCAATACAATATCTACATCTTGCAGTTATGGCAGTTCCTATTGCTATCAATTCTTTAGTTTTAACATCAAGTACACCAGGGGATAGAACAGAGTTAATGAATTCATTAAATTTCATCACCTCATTCTTATTATACTTTGATAATTCTTTAATGCCTTCATTGAAGTCACGCAGAGCATCCTTCATTATTTGCCTCCTATTCATTGTTTCCTGTATTTAACCAACAAATCATAATTTAAGATTTTATTTCATGAAATCAGAATTTTTGTCAAATTTTAATTATTCTATCCAAGAAAATTATTGTCTCACTATCGGGTGAT
The DNA here is from genome assembly GCA_034722995.1 of Candidatus Cloacimonadota bacterium. Classification (NCBI taxonomy): domain Bacteria; kingdom Pseudomonadati; phylum Candidatus Cloacimonadota; species Candidatus Cloacimonadota bacterium. The sequence continues at coordinate 15,734 of JAYEOL010000008.1, forward strand.
ATCTAAGCACATCCCAATTTTGTTATTTATCCTTCTTTTCCAAATATCTATACTTCTTATAGAACTTCTAGGGTATGATTTGAGAAGTAGTTTCATTTTGTAACAATTTTTCATATATGTTCTACAATATCCATTGCGAGTTGATAAACTTCAAGTCCTTCAAATCTCATATAAACACGCTCCTCCTTAATGACCCAATGACCTAATGACGGTATTTATTGACCAATATTTATAATCTCCTCACCATATTTTTGTTTCAACTTATCTACTGCCCAGGAAATATTAGCAAACTTTTTCTTATAAACTGAAAAAATTTCTAATTGTATCGGGTCATCGGCGAATTCCATATTTGATAATCTGATACCCAAGAGTCTTATTTTGTGAAAACCAAGGTTAATTTTATCAAACAGGTTAATAACTATCTTGTAGATTTCAGAATCATAATTTACTGCTTGTTCAACTGTATGGTTAAAAGTATTTACTGAAAAATTATCATATTTAACTTTTAGTGTAATTGTATGAGCAGATGCATGTTTCCTTCGCAGACGATAAGCAGTTTTGTGTGTAAGTTGTAAAAGAACTCTGCGCAATTTTTCCTTATTCCCAATATTTTTTGATAAAGTTACTTCATTTCCAATAGATTTTGGTTTAGGTATTTTAGAAACAGGCACAACTGGTGAATTGTCAATTCCTTTTCCCATAGGAGACAATTGTTTACCAACCTTACCAAATCTTCTTATGAGAATTGATTCTGGAAATCTTCCTAAATCTCCAGCAGAGTTCACACCAAAATTTTTTAAGGTGATTGCAGTCTTTTTACCAATTCCAAACACTCTTTCAATTGGTAAACTATTTAATAGACCCTCAACTTTATTCTTTTCAATTATTTTTATTCCTGAAGGTTTATTCATTTCACTGGCAATTTTTGCTAACAATTTATTTGGTGCAATACCAATGGAACAGGTTAAATGTAGCCTCTGGAGAATTTTATTCTGCAATGTCTCAGCAATTTGTTTTTTAGATTTAAAAAAAGGAATACTGCCACTAACATCAAGAAAAGCCTCGTCAACGCTTACAGGCTCAACAATAGGTGCAATTGTATGGCAAATATTTATAATTTTGACAGATTCAAACGCATATTTGTGATAATTTCCTTTTATGAATATTCCAGCAGGACAAAGTTGTTTTGCCTGGTAAATTGGCATTGCGGAATGAATTCCAAATTTTCTTGCTTCATAAGAAGCAGTGCTTACAACACCTTTATTCTCTATCCCACCACCAATGATTACGGGTTTTCCTTTCAATTCTGGATTATCTCTCTGCTCAATCGCTGCAAAGAATGCATCCATATCAATGTGTAAAATTATTCGTTCCATTATGGAAATGAAATCAACGAGTAATAATTTGTTGTCAAAATATTTGTATTAAATACTAAAAGTCTTTTGTTAGTTAAAGATAATAGTAAACACCAACTTTGTTTTATGCTGTGACTTTATTTGCTTGGTTTATATGAGTCCTACTTACATTTATTCTTTGGTTTTATTTCAAGAGCAAACATTTTCTAGTATCAATAAACTTATCACCAACTTCTAATCTATAAAAATAAATCCCTGAACTTAATTCATTTCCTTTCTCATCCTTTCCATCCCATACAATTGACGATTGACGATTGTCTATTGACAATTGTTTTATAAGTTGTCCTTTGGTATTATAGATCTTTATCTCAGTATCATCTATGTTTCTATGGCTAAGAGAAAAAGAAATTGTTGTTGAAGAATTGAAAGGGTTGGGATAGTTCTGGTTTAATTTGGTAGATATAACAGGAACATTATCAACACCTGATCCTATTATAGTAAGAATAACAGGAACAGTAATTGTACCTACATCTGGCTCAGAAGTAAATATAATATCAGCAGTTAAGATTGTTCCCGGCGTCTGTCCATAGCTATACATTCTGAGAGGCCAATCATAACTTTGTCCTGCTACTATTATACCTTCCATTGGTGGTGGCGGAGGTGGTGGCCAATAACCAAGCTTATAACCAAACAGTATATCAGGAGTTCCTTGAGCTAATCCTCCAAGAACCCATGTGCCAAATTCTATATCGCCTGATGTAAACAACCCACCAGCTATTGTTCCAGGGAAATCTCCACTTACACTGTGGATTACTCCAGTAAGAGCTAAAGTATTAAGATCATATTGCTCTACCTGACATCCATCTCCAGTTGAAGTACCTGTGAAAATCCATAAGTATGGTCCACCGGGTGTTATATTATCATAAGCGGAACCATACATGCTTGGTGGTGCATAAATAGTATTAAGCACATTTCCTGACCTATCTACAAGCTTGAGATCTTCTGACCAGTTATTTACCCAGAATGCATCATTATCCTCATCATAAGCAATAGACCTAACTTGAGAAGCAGGACACGGGATGGTATTAACTAAAGTCTGAGTATCAAAATCCATTTGCCAGATATAGTTACTTGCATCACTTCCATAGAAATAGGTTCCATCGTATGCAAGGTCTCTTAAGTCTATTACTCCGGGTATATAGAATATCTCAATAAAGTTACCATCAAGGTCAAACTTCGCAATCTCACCACTTCCACTCCATTTTGTAGTATATAGATAATTTCTATCTGTTTCTGCTGATACCAAGCCAACTAAACCAGAAGGAGTATCTACATCATACGCAAATAATACATCCCAGATATCCTTGGCAGGTGGATTATATGGAACTGTCTGGTTAGGATCAACTTCAGCATAACCTGAATAATCAATCTGTGTTTTACATAATTTTCTCTTATTTATAGTAGTATAAGAATTATCTATAAAATCTTGAATATTATTTTTATATAACTCTGGAAATACAATATGTGAATACCAATGTAGTGGTCCATTACCATCATTGCTAATTGTAAGATAGACTGTAAGCTGGGTATTTGGAACCATGCTCGTATCTACATAAGTAGGATATATTGACATTGTGGGAGCAGTCATTTCTTTGTTAATTTGTATTATTATATTTTCAAGTACTTCTATTCCATTAAGAGTTATTGTATTATAACCTGTTTTAGAAAATATTAAACTATAAATGCCTGCTGGTATACCATACAAGTAATAAAAACCTGTAGAATCAGTGGTTGTTACATATTGACATGCTTCAACTGTAACTTCCTCTAAAGGTCCTCCAGTTGCTGCAATTGTTACTGCGCCTTCAATACCTCCACTTTTAATTAATGTTTCTTCATTACTATTTATGGAATTAATTTTTTCAGAATCTAAATTTTTTGATGAACTAAACACAACTTGAGTTTTATTGTACCCATAGACAGCGTTAAATTCTAAGCATATTAATAGAAGTATAAAAAAGAATAGAACCTTCTTTTTCATCATAAGCCCCTTTTTTCTTTTAATTATTTCTTAAAATTAAATTTTATAGTCAAGAAATATTATTTGAAATTATATTTGATATACTTGTTGTGGTTAACTCCTATTACTCAAATTATTATTTTAAAAATAGACATTTCTTTGTACCAATAACTTTATTACCTACTTCTAATCTATAAAAATAAATGCCTGAACTAACTGGCTTGCCATTCTCATTTTTCCCATCCCATTCAATTGACGATTGACTATTTACTATTGATAATTTTTTCACCAGCTGACCTTTGATATTATAAATTTTTACCAATGAGTTCTCTATGTCTTTGGGTTGCAGGGAGAAAGAAATTATTGTGGAAGTGCAAAAGGGATTGGGATAGTTCTGGAGAATAACATCTTGATAAGAAATATTATTTACACCTTGTGATGGACAATCAATATTTATTATGGCTGCAAAAATAGTATTAAATCCACAAGGCATTCCATCTGGTAGAGAATACCATCCATCCCCGGCACCATTCCAGCCAAAATTGAGATGGTAAGTATTTTCATCACTGTTATAGCCATCACAAATAACCAGATGCCCAGTTCCCGCTCCTTGCGAAATCGCTAACATAGCCGGTCGTGATTCCACCATATCAGTAGAAAGAGCAGTATAAAAACCTGAATTTATTGCCTGAGTATAATTAGCTGTAGCATACCCAAATTTATTTAAGAGAGCTGAACAGGCATTTATTAAAACATCTCCACCAAAAACATATTGATGTTCCACAGATACTCCACAAGCAAAATTTAAAGCTGCTATCAAGGTATCAGTAAGACAGTTATTATTAGAATAGTAATCTCTTATCTGGTCAAGATATACATTTAATTCTGGAAAGGAAGGAAAATCATAAAGCTCATAGTCATCATCAATGTAGATAGGATTTGAATAATAATCGTCAGTATCATCAAAACTCGCATCATTAATGTATTCATGGTAATTAATTATTTGTGCCATTACTAAAGGTAGAAGACCTACTATACATCTGCGATCTCCATAAGGATTAAGCGGACAGAGTATGTTATAAGGATATTCCTGACCCCATTGAGTTTCTACCCAAGGTCCCCATATATCCCGATTTTTATTTGTAACTTGCCATGATTGTTCGGCATGTATGGAATTTGCCAATAATGGTACAAATAGTAACAGTATGCTAATTAAAAACACGATAGATATTTTTTTCATTTTGCTTCCTTTCTAATTACTTTCCTTAAAGTTTATTAATATTTTTTTATTTCAAAAGCAGACATTTCTTTGTATCAATAACTTTATCACCTACTTTTAATCTATAAAAATAAATGCCTGAACTTACTAATTTGCCATTTTCGTCTTTTCCATCCCATTCAATTGTAGTCATTGGACATTGGTCATTTGTCATTGGTATTAATGTCTTTATAAGTTGCCCTTTTATGTTATAAATTTTTATTTGTGTATTCTTTGCCTGCCGGGGCGTATCCGCCAGCTGGCGGAGAAGACCGGTGGCTAAATTAAAAGAAATTGTAGTTGTCCCGACTTTATCGGGATTGAATGGGTTCGGATAGTTCTGGTTTAATTTGGTAGATGTATCAGGAATATCATCAATCCCTTCTTCAATTATTGTGACTGTAACTGGGACAATGATGGTTCCAACATTTGGATCAGAGGTAAATATAACATCAAATTCTAATACTGTTCCAGGTGTTTGTCCTGTAGTGTTTAACAGTAGGCGCCAATCATAACTTTGTCCGGGGGCTATAATACCATCTGTTGTAGTTGTAGAAAAATAAAATAAACTATCATTAGAACAGAAAGAACTACTTGTCTTTTTTTTCAAATTCATTACTATATCTTTTGATTTTGAAGTATTTATAAAAACTTTATTATTCGCATTATTCAAATTAGGATTTACAATATCCACAAACCAATGTATAGGTACATCTCTGTAATTTTGTATTGTGAGATAAACCGCAATACTATCATCAGGAGCCATAATTGTATCTATATAAGTAGGTGATATTGACATTGTAGACAAAGAAGATATATCTAAATTTAAAGTACTGGATGATGGAATACTAACCATTTCTACTATTGGACAAAAATAACTAATATAATAAGTAAACCAGTAATCACCAGGTATTATTGGGAAAATTGTAAATTCACCATTTTCATTTGTATAAGCATTATAATATAAATCCCACTGAGTACTTATAGCATTAACAGTAACACCTTCTATAGGGTTACCACAACTATCAGTTGCTGTTACTACCAATGTGCTGTAATATGGTACTGGCCACGCATAGTAAACAATTACATCATAAATATACCAATAATTGAAATTATATGTATCACCACCATGTGAACGGAATTTAATTTGTATTGTCTCACCTTCATATTGAGACATATCGCAATATTCCCAAATAGTTCCACCTGGTGAACCCCAATCACCATTATAGTCCAAATCCCATTCAAATATCAAAGTTTCTTGTCCATCATTAATAATCCAAATTTCCATCACTTCTCCAAAATCTGTAGCATAATCATGTATATACATATTTACATTTAAACTAATGAAAGTTGCTCCATAGGGTATCCATATTTTTGGAGAAATAAGTGACATATCATAATTGGTAACTGATGGTGACCAGTTTAATTTTGCTGCTTCGCAATCAGAATCCCATTCCCAATTATTCGGAATTAATGGATCTGCTCTCCACCCAGTTAAATGCCAATCTTCATAAAATGTTTCGTAAAATCCACTAGGTATATATGATGTAGCAGTATCTACATTAGAATTTACTGATTCTCCTTCTGAATATACTGCTGTTGCCCAGTATGTATATTCAATTCCTAAATAAACCATATAATCATAATATGTATTTTGAGTATTATCTAAATATACATATCTTCCGAGATCGCTCCGATATAGATAATATCCAATAAGGTTATAATTTCCTTGTGATGGTTCATCCCAACTAAGATCAACACGACCATTATTTCCTATTGCATTAAAATTATTTGGTGGTGGTAGAATTGTATCTTTAATAGCAATATTTGTATCAGCGAAAGAGAATTCTGAACCTATTAATATAATTACAATAAACAGGAATAATATTTTCCTTTTCATCATAAGCCTCCCTTTTTCTTGTAATTATTTCTTAAAATTTAGATTTAATAGTCAAGAAATATTATTTGAAATTATATTTGATATAATTGTTACGGTTAAACTCCTATTACTCAAATAATTATTTTAACAAAATACATTTCTTTGTATCAATAACTTTACTTCCAATTTGTAATTGATAGAAGTAAATCCCGGAACTTATGGATTTGCCATTTTCATCTTTTCCATCCCATTCAATTATAGTCATTGGACATTGGTCATTTATCATTGGAGTAAGAGTTCTTACTAACTGTCCTTTTATATTATAAATTCTTATCTTTGTGTTATTAGCGTCTCTGCGGTAAACAGAAAAGGAAATTGTTGTTGAGCCCCGATTAAATCGGGAACTGAACGGGTTTGGATAGTTTTGGTATAATCTACCATTGGTCTGTTTACTTACAAGGTTATCTTCAATTGAAACATGTGGACCTTCACCATAATTCGTCTCTGTATATGTTACAAGTGCATATTCTTCTTCTGAATCTGTCTTGATTTGAATGTAATAATAATCATTTGGATTTGAAATATTCACAGGGAGATTTATTGGCTGCCATGCTGTCCATTCAATAATACCAACATTGTCAAACCAGGAAAGAGCAACTCCTGCGTCCGGGCAATTGCTGTTTAACCGAATATCAAAAAAATGTGTGCTTGTTGGAAGAGATAATTCATTATGATAGAATGTCCAGTCAGAATCGCCACTAATCCATTCTCCAATATCATCAGAACCAAGATAGTAGGAGCCATATCTGGAATAATAATACCTTATTTCAACAGTCACATCAGTACCATTTTCAGTTTTAATATAACCATATAAAGAATAATTTGTTGTATCTGAATAGCATTTTATTCTTTTCTCAAAATTAGTAATGATATTATCTCCAGAGTCTGGATAGCGTCTATGACAAAGAGACCGATTACCAGCATAAACTTCAGTGCTATCATACCATTCATCTGAACTGTTCACATTCCAGAGTGAGCATCCTTCATCTTCAAAATTTCCAAACCAGATTATTTCCCTTCCAAGACGATATTCCCAATTGTTTGCTGGAGTAATAGAATTAATTGAAGAGATACTTCCATCTTTTTGGAAACGCATTGGATTTGATATCCATATACCATCATTCTCTTCTAATTGAAAATCTTGTTCATATATTTCTGTATTTATTTCCATATTTAATGTATCCAATATAATGTCTGCAGTTATATCTTCTCTATCAACATATAGATAAGTTCCTAAATCTTTTGAGCGTCTCGCAAGATAGTCTAAAATATAAATGCCCAACTCTCCTTGTGCAGGAACAGGAATCCAATCATCAATATAAACGGGGGTAACAGAATATTCGTAAAATCCTGTTTCATTGATTTTAGCATTTAGAACCATTGATGGGAAAGTTTCAGCATAGCTTAGGTCAAAGGCAAAATTTCCCAAAGAATGAGCAATCAATTTTCCATTATATACTTCAAAACCTTGAATAATATGTGGATGATGACAGATAACTAAATCTGCTCCTGAATCAATAGCAAAATGCCTGATTTCAATATCCCACATATGAGGAATATCTATCCGCGGTGTATAATCCTCATCTTCAGCAAAATCTTCAGGATCCCAACCTGCAAACACATTGTATTTATCATAATTACTACCTGGAGATAATGAATACTCGCTCCCTGCATGCATTTCAACAACAATAAGGTCAGCATAATCCTCAACAGCATTTATTTGTTGAGTTATGTAACAAGGCGTCATATAAGCAAAGCCAGGTTTATTATATCCTGCATTAAGATATGGCTGATAATTATTATATTGACCCGTTCTGTCACTTGAAGAAAGAAAGGCAATACTTATACCAGATTTGGAGTAAAAAACTGGCAAATATGCCTCATAAGAATCAGCACCTGCACCAGAAAATACAATATTATTTTCTGCTAAAACATATTGTGTTTCCTGAAGTCCTGGTAGCATATAATCAAGTATATGATTATTTGCTAAAGTGACAACATCAATGCTAGCATAAACCAGACCTGCAACATTTTCAGGAGAGCCTTTAAAATAGATAGGCTTTGTGGGATGATGTACATTATAAGTAGTAAGAGGACACTCCAGATTAGCAACTGTAATATCAGCAGTTTCTCCCAAAATAGACAATGTTGGCTCAAAGATAGCCTCAACTCCATAAGTAGGAATAATTGAATATTCATATCCTCTGGCAAGCATAATATCGCCAACAAAATTCATTGTTACAGGAAAAGTAGTTGGACCTGGGTCAACTTCAATCTGGCAGGTTGCCTGACCCCATAAGTCAGTATCATCTACAACTTCTAACAATACTGTATAAGGATGGTCATCTTGAACTAAAAAAGTATGGAAAGGATTTTGTTCAGTGCTGGTGGAGTCATCACCGAAATTCCAGTAAAACAGATGTTCATCGCTGTCTGGATCAAAAACCTCACCGTAAAATTGAACATCTACATTCCTCTCACCTTTGGAATTTCTATAAATCTTACCAATAGTATAGCTTATCTCAACTTGAGGAGGAATTGGTAAATCATTTGTTATATTTATGATTTCATCAAAATAGACTGTTCCTGTTGGAATGACATCTCTATCATTTACGAAAACTATTCTAGTAATTACAGGCAAATAATCAAACCATGCATACCAATCATCTGCAATCGGAAGTTGATAAATATTCCAGGTCTGCAAAGAAAAATTTCCTTGATACACAGTTACCCATTCCTCAATATTTAGTTCTTCAGAGCCAGCAAAAGAGTAAAACAAAACATTTGTAGAATCCATCACACCAAAACCCTGTATCTCTCCCAGAGTTTGTACATAAACAGAAACCTGCCAGACATCGTCAGAATCAACTACAGTAGGTTCAATCATTTCTATTTTCCAGGTATTTCCGAAAAGTTTAAGTGAGTATGGTGAATCATTATATGTAATAGTTGAATCCAAAGCCCAGTCATCCGGGTCTTCATCTTCTCCTGGATAGGATAGCAGTTCAACTTCGCCATCATCAAAATTCTCAATTATCTCTTCTCGTGAGTTGAAAACCCCAAAAAGATTATATGAAAAACAGAGGATAAAAACAAGGCTGATTAATATAAATAATTTCTTCTTATTATTCATTTTTTAGTTCCTTATATTTGTAGAAATTTAGCCACGAAGATACAAAGTCTGGAGCAAAAAAGAAAACTATTTCATAAGCAGACATTTCTTTGTATCAATTATTTCATCTTCAATTTTAAGTTGATAAAAGTATAAGCCTGAACTTACTAATTTACCATTTTCATCTTTCCCATCCCATTCAATTGTAGTCATCCGCCAGCTGGCGGATTTGCCATTTGTCATTGGTATTAATGTCTTTACAAGCTGACCTTTGGTATTATAGATCTTTATCTCAGTATCATCTATGTTTTTATGGCTAAGAGAAAAAGAGATTGTTGTTGAAGAATTGAAAGGGTTGGGATAGTTTTGGTTTAATTTGGTAGATAGTATTTGAATTTCATCAACTCCTACACTCAATTCAAGATGAATAGGGATAACACTTTGTCCTATATCAGGATTATCCGTATTTACAATAATATCAGCATAATAGTTACCCAATTCTAATCCATCAGTATCTACAGTTACTAATAGTGGAGTAGTAGTGATATGATTAAATGTTCCAGACATTGGCTCTACTGTCAACCAATAAGACATTCCAGGTGTAAGATAAATAATAATATCGGCAATCAATTCTGCTTGAACAATAGGATCAGTAATTGCTGCAAAGGAAGCTGTAGTAAATACTGTTTTGAATATACCTGAATCAAACTGGTTAGCACAGATACCCTGAGGAACTGGATTTGTAATATTGAACAAATCTTCTCCCACATTATCAGTAAACTGGTTTATATATAAGATGTCTTGTACAAAAAAATTATATCCCTCTGCAAGAGAACCATCTACACCTTCTACTGAACCTATAGCAGCTTGGGAAATCAACCAATTATCTTGAACAACACTTCTCATGCCAAGATAATCGTATGGGAATTGTCCTTCAGAGAAATCTCCTGCTGATGGATAGGAAGCCCGTAGATAGTCATGAGCAGAAAGGAATAATGCGCCACCACCTTCAAGATAGACACCAAGATTTATCTCATCATTATCTGTCATACAGTCGTGACCATAGTAACCCCATGATTCACCGCTGAACCAAATAATTACTTCATATTGTTGCATTGTTGCCAAATCAGGTCCATCCTGAGTTAAGTCTGTTATTTCATAATAGGTGTATGCATAGCCTACTACATCAAGAGCTGCCTCGAAGTAAGGCCAAACATCTGTATAACCAGCTGCTGATGAACTTCCATCTCTATCTACACACAAAATGCTCGGTCGTTCCTTTATGACATAATTTATATCTATCGTGAAATCAACAGGTCCCGTACCAGTATTGGAAATGTTTAATGTGTCAATTGCTATATCTCCAATATTGCAAAGCTGGAATTCAAAGCAGGTCGGAGTAAATATAAGTTCTGGAGCAGTCATTATCATATTTAGTATCGTAGTTTGATTAGGAAGGGTTTCAACATCTTCTTCAACCATAACATTATAGTGTTCTAATTCAAAAGTAATATCATATATTCCTGTCATCATAGAATCAATTGAATATTCACCATTTTCATTTGTTAAAACATTGTAATATGGAACTCCTGCTATATTGTCTTCAGCATGCACAGAAACATTTTCAAGAGGATTACCAGAATTATCTGTAACTGTTCCTTGCAATGTTCCATAATCAGGATATATTAAATAATGAAACCATACCATATAAATATACCAGTAATTAAAATTGAATGTATCTTCACCATGTGAACGGAACTTCAATTGAATTGTCTCTCCTGCAAATTGATCCATATTTGTGTATACCCAATCAGTTCCACCTGAAGAACCCCAGTCATCGTTTTCATCCAAATCCCACTCAAATATCATTGTCTCCTGTCCATCATGAATTATCCATATTTCCATCACTTCGCTTGAATCTACACTATAATCATTTATATACATACTTATTGTTAAATCAAATATATGAGTTGAATCTTGAGGTAAAACAAATTGTGGAGATATCAAAGACATATCATAATTGGGTACTGAGGGTGACCAGTTTAATTTTGCTGCTTCGTAATCAGAATCCCATTCCCAATTATTAGGACTCACAGGATATGTTGTCCAGCCTGTTAAATGCCAATCAACATAAAAAAATTCAGGTTCAGGACCAAAACCATAGGGTGTTGCTGTACAAGTATCTGATGGTTCTGATTCACCTTCAGAATATACTGCTGTTACCCAATATGTATATTCAACACATACATATACCATATAATCGTGATATGGGTTTTGAGTATTATCAAAGAAGAAATATCTACCAATATCACTTCGATAAAGATTATATCCAATTAGTGTATAAGTAGATTGAGAAGGTTCATTCCAAGATAGATTATTATGATAAAGACTACCCCAAGCCATAAAATTGATTGGTGGAGGGAAAATGGTATCTTTAATAGCAATATTTGTCTCCGCAAAAGAGAATTTTGACCCTATTAATATAATTACAATAAAAAAGAATAATATTTTCTTTTTCATCATAAGCCTCCCTTTTTCTTTTAATTATTTCTTAAATATTTATATTTTATAGTCAAGAAATATTATTTTTAATTTTATGTGATATATTTGTTATGGTTAAATTCCTATTACTCAAATTACTATTTTAAAAATATACATTTCTTTGTATCAATTATTTCATCTTAAATTTTAAGTTGATAAAAGTATAAGCCTGAACTTACTAATTTACCATTTTCATCCTTATCATCCCTGGAAACTTTTTTAATTTTGAATTTTTAACTGTTTAACAGATTTATTTTCGTAATTCTTCCACATGTCGGGCTATGAGTATCGCATTTCTTGACACCAATTTTAATTAAGATGATTTATGCTTAATAATATTAAATTGGAGGTATTAATGCGATTTTCCAAAGCATTCATTCCTACTCTTAAAGAGAATCCTGCAGAGGCTGAAATTCCCAGCCATAGATTGATGATTCGCAGTGGAATGCTTCGCAAATTAGGTTCTGGAATATATTCTTATCTGCCATTATCACAGAAAGTTATACATAAGATTGAAAGAATTGTGCGAGAAGAACTTGATAAAATTGGGTGTGAAGAGATACTTATGCCAGTTTTGCATCCAAAAGAGATTTGGGAACAATCTGGTAGATGGAATGTTTATGGACCAGAATTAATGCGAATGAAAGATAGACACAACCGAGAATTCGCTCTTGGACCCACGCATGAGGAAGTAATTACTATTCTCGCAAAAAACGAAATAAAATCTTATAAAGAATTACCTATAAATTTATATCAAATTCAGACAAAATTTCGTGACGAAATCCGCCCTCGTTTTGGTATAATGCGTGCTCGTGAATTCATTATGAAGGATGCGTATAGTTTTCATAAGGATAAAGAATGCTTGCTGAAAACTTATGATGAAATGCACAAAGCCTATACACAAATTTTTGAAAGATGTGGTTTAAAAACTGTTGCTGTTGAAGCTGATGTTGGCCCAATTGGAGGGTCGCTTTCTCATGAATTTATGGTTCTGGCTGAAACTGGTGAATCTGAAGTTTTACATTGCAAATGTGGGTACGCTGCAACAAAAGAAAATTGCAAGATCGCTCCTTTGAAAGATAATCCAAACGAAGAAATTAAAAATCTTGAAAAAGTTCACACTCCAAATAAGAAATCAGCAGATGAAGTCAGTAAATTTCTTAAGATTGATAAAAAACAGCTTATTAAAACAATTATATATAAATCTAATGATAAGTTTGTCGCTATTCTAATACGAGGTGATAGAGAAATAAATGATGTAAAGGTCGCTAATTTTCTACAATCAAACAAGTTGGATTTTGCCACAGAAGAAGAAATTGCAAAATATACAAATTCTACTTCAGGATTTGTTGGTCCTGTAGGTCAAAAAAATATTCAAATTTATGCTGATAATAATCTAAGAAATATGAAAAATATGATTACAGGAGCAGATGAAAAGGATTATCATTACAAAAATGTAAACCTTGAAAGGGATACAAAAATAAGCGAATACTCTGATTTTATCCTTGCAAAAAAGGGTGATCCCTGTCCTAAATGTGGTAAACCTATGACATCCTTTCGTGGCATTGAAGTGGGACAAATATTCCAACTCGGAGATAAATACAGTAAAGCAATGAATGCCACTTATACAGCGGAAAATGGAGATGCTGTCCCCTATCAAATGGGTTGTTACGGAATAGGAACTACTCGCACAATGGCTGCTGCAATTGAACAAAACTATGACAAGGATGGCATCATCTGGCCTATTTCAATCGCTCCGTATCAAGTGGAATTGATAAATCTTACCACTGAAGATAAAAAGATAACAAAATTTTGCGATACCCTTTATCAAAAAATCCAAAATATTAATATTGAGATTCTTTTTGATGACAGAGATGTAAGCCCTGGTATCAAATTCAAAGAAGCAGATTTGATTGGAATACCAATCCAGATAATTGTTGGTCAGAAAAATTTTAAATATAAAAAAGTTGAGTTCAAAATTAGAAAAACGGAAGAAAGGATAATTTGCAATTTTGAAGAAATAGAAGATACGCTAAAGGAAATTATAGACAAGTTAATTGGTTGAACTGGTTAAACTAGTTAAATTGGTTGAATTAGTTCACCCCGTTAGATATTTATGTTTTTATATAAATATTATACTATCAGCTTCATCCTTCATAGTACTACGGAGAACGGGCAATTGGTGGATATAAAAAAGAGTTATAAATTTTTTTATAAATTATCTAACGGGGTAAATTGGTAAATCGGTAAATTTAGGGACAAATGCTTCACAATCTATTAAAAAACGAGGATATTATTCTGGCTTCAAAATCTCCAAGAAGAGCATTTCTTCTCCATCAAATTGGTCTTAAATTTTGTCAAATATCTTCGGATATTGAGGAAGTAGAAAATAGAATGTCTCCAGAAGACTTTGTTACTTATTATTCAATGAGAAAAGCAGACAAAGTTTTTAAAACACATCCAAATTCTTTTGTAATCGGAGTTGATACTATTGTATTGATTGATAATAAAATATTAGGAAAACCGAAAAATCGCAAAGCAGCTAAAAAATTTTTACAAAACCTTTCCGGGAATTGTCATATTGTATTAAGTGGTATTTCAATATGCACAAGAAGGCAAAAGATATCAAATATTGAAAGGACTAAAGTATATTTCAACAAAATCTCAGAATCTGATATAGAAGAATATTTAAATACAAATGAACCTATGGATAAAGCAGGGGCTTATGGAATTCAAGGATTTGGAAGCCAGTTTATAAATAAGATTGAAGGTTGCTATTTTAATGTAATGGGTTTTCCAATTCCACTTTTTTATAAGATGTGCAACCGCCTGATCCGTTCAGGCTACCCAATTTCATCGGACGAAGGGTGAATCGGGACATTACAAAATTAAATCATTTGTATAATATTTTTGTTATGCTACTTTGAAAGATTGTCCTAAGGGTTGAAAGTTTTTTACTTCTTGTCGCTCTAATTTTGCTTTTACAAAATGTAAATCATTTGTACCAAATTAAGACGCAAGTGAGGACACTTGCTCTACAATATCAAATATTTCTTCTCTAAACCCTCTGCCAACTTCTTTGCTTCAATTATCTTATAATATGTTTTGCCTATACTTATTTTTACATTACTTCTGTCTCTAATTTTTGTTATATACCTTAAGAGAATTTGTGCAGATAATTTAATTTCGTCAATGTTCAACTCTTGTTTACAATTTATCACCCCAAGAGGTCCTGGAAATCTTTCAGCTTTTAAGGTTAATAAATCATCTGTAATTAAATTGTTTAGTTTTTCATTATCACTTTTTTTGCGTCCTAAAATCAATTTTGTGTTTTCAGAAATACGAAAATGTCTGCCTACATTTAGAAATTTTATATATTTCAAGGAAAACATATCATAAC
Source organism: Candidatus Cloacimonadota bacterium (assembly GCA_034722995.1). NCBI lineage: Bacteria > Pseudomonadati > Candidatus Cloacimonadota > Candidatus Cloacimonadota bacterium. The sequence goes on from JAYEOL010000008.1 coordinate 31,359, forward strand.
TTATTAAATCCTGTAAACGTTTGCAATAACCCTCATCAGTCAGAAGACATCCTCCAGCAGGAGATGGGTAATTAGTAATCTTAAATTCTTTTGCCAGTTCAATCTGTATTTTTCTACTTTTGCCTTGAATATCGTATAATTCTTCTTTGTTAATCCAGCCTTCCCTAATAGGTTTTGTATCTTGAAGAAGCTTTTGCGAAAGAGGTCTAATTATCAAATCTTTATATTCACAAAGTTTATCAACAGAATTTAAACCTGCAATAGATTGAGACTTTGGTCTTTGCCCCAATACTTCACCTGAAATCATAAAATCTGCATTATATTCTTTTAGCATATCTCCTAATTTATTAAACATATATGCGTGACAATCTATGCAAGGATTTAAGTTTTTCCCATAACTATATTTTGGGCTTTTAATGATATTTAGATATTCCTCTTCCAACTCTCTGATTTGCAATTTCAGCCCCAGCATTTCTGCGGATTTCTCTGCTTTTTTACAATCAAAAAAAGGTGATTCAAAACAAATCGGGATAACTTTGATGCCTTGCTGTTGAACAATTTTTGCGGCTAAAATACTATCTAATCCACCAGAGAATAGGGATAAAGTGGTATAGGATTTTTTATCTTTCATTAGGTGTAATTTTTTTAGAAATATATTAAAAATTTATAAGTTATTTTTCACTTATAAGTTTTTTTTGTTTGTGCGATATTTTGCTTGTTTTTCAAGAAAAGTGGGTTGGGCATGGACATTTTTAACTTCATATTCTTTCGTCTTTAATCTATACTTCTCTTCAATACCACCTTTATTTATTCTATCAAGAATTAGTTTATAATATTTTTCATCGATTTCAGCAGAAATGTATTGTCTATGAAGATTCTTGCATATTTCAATTTCAGAACCACTTCCACCAAAAAGTACTAAAACAATATCATTGTGCATTGTGCAAGATTTGATTAACATTTCAGAAAGCCTTTGTGGAATCTGGCAAACATGAAAGGTTTTCTCTTTACTGACATTTTTAACTAAATCAAAATAGAACCAGTCGTATGGCATTCTCCCTTTAGAACCGTTTGCTAAATTCTTCAAGATTCGCTTATCTGTAGGATTTTTATAAGGAACTGCTACATTCTCTTTGTAAAATTTACTGTTTTTTGTTTTACGACAATGAAGTATACTTCTATGGGCTGTTGTAAAACGCTTTGGGGTGTGTCCAACATTAGTATTGTATGCCCAGACATAATCGGAGACCTCATAGCACGCTTTATCCAAATATTTTACCCTTAAATAAGCGTTCTGTTTAGGATAATTTATTAAAAACATATTCCCTGTATCTTTTAATACTCTCAGAGATTCTTTTGCCAACTCAATATACCATTCAATATACTCATCAAAACTTTTTGTATAAGACTTGTCACCATACTTTATACCAACATTATAATCAGGATCACCATAAACCATATCAATGCTTTTATCTGGTAAATCTTTCAAAAGATCCATTATGTCACCTAAGAATACTCTATCTAAGTAGTTTTTTATCGTTTTAGAATTTTCATTAGCCATTACAAGTACCTTTTGATAAGATTATACTGAGCATTTCTCAAAAATTTTATTGAGCCAATATTGTTTTCATCTGCAAAACTATAGTTATAAAGTCTAAATATTGAACTCCCCTTTTCCTTTTTTCTCAGTACATAGCAACAAGTAATTTGTTTTATATCCAATTTCTTTTCTTTCTTTAATATAGAATAATATTTGAAAGGATGAAATAACTGATAAACCGCAAAATTGTCAGGGAATCCATTTTTCCCTTCAAAAATTGTTATCACTCCTCCAAGTTCCATTGTTAAATCTATTTCCATCTGAAGACTCTGTGCCATAATTTCTTCATTACCTACACAATAGGATAAACCTATCTTTGTCCGCCTAGCGTTATAGACCTTCGGATTGGCTACTATATCTTCGTAAAGAAAATCATGTATTATTCTCTGATTACTAGCTACTGATAATATATTTGATTCACTTTTATCAAACTCATTTAATAAACTTTTGCGATATTTCCAATCAAAGATATTATCCTTGCTGATTGCTTCAAAGAGATGAAATCCATTTTTTATACCCTTTATAAATTTATGCCTCCCCTTTCCTAAATGTAAAATAAAATAATCTTCATCTAATAAAATCCGTGGAAATTTTGAAGTATCATCAAGTTTTGTTACATCAAAGGGATTACCAAATCCATATTTTTTACATACCTGTTTTACTAGTCCATTATCAAAAACAAAGTTGCTTTTCAGCTTGCATATTTTAAATATCTCTATTATTACATCCTGTTTTCTTCCCATATTATTAATCTCCTATTTAACAGTATCATCTCATAAATTTTGTTAAGAATTACTATTTTTCTTATTACTAAAAAAGCTAATCTATTTTCTGTCAAGGATTTCCTAATCAAAATTAATTTTAATTCCAAACCCGACTTTCTTTACAGAATATTCCTTTTCGTCTGACACAAAATTTCCAGCAGGTGCAGAAACATTTCTTGTTTCAAAATTGTAAAAAACTTTTATATCAAAAATAAAAAAGAAGGGATAAATAAGACTGCCTTCAAACTTGAATATGTTATCTTTTCTGCCAGAATGATACGGATCTGTAGAAGGTAAGTATTTAGATTGAAAAAATCTATTCTCAAATTCAAGTGATATAAATAATCTTAAATCTTTTGCAAAATCAAGACTTTTTATTGGAATAGTGATTGCACCATAATAAATATCAGATTCATAAGATGGGTCTCTTATTTCATTCATGCCTGTAATATCATCAAAAGCTTTATCTGCCTGTGCAAGCGATTGTTTGTAAGAGTATCTAAACTTTAATCTAAGATTCTCATAAGGAAAAATTGTAACTGCAAGTAAGTTCTTAAAATCATCTGAATCGTATTCACCAAAATATTTGTTATAATAATTCTGTGAATATTCAAACTGATACCCAAAATGAATTAAATATATCAATTTTAAATTCAAACCAGAACGATAAATATTCTTTGAATATGAAAATTTTCTATAAATATTTTCATCGTCAAGTAGGCTATTATAATGGTTTATATAAATATGTGGAAAATAAAGGTATTTGAGTAAAATATTAAAATTTCGGCTGAAATATTGTTTTAGCTCTGCACCAAAATAGTGATAATTTTTTATGCTGTTATTCCAGAATTTGTTATACTTAAAAATTATCCTATCAATTTGTGTATGTCCTGTAATTAATCTGTGTTTAATTCCCAATTCGTGTCTAACAGATGTAACAATATCATCCACAGAGTTAATATGGAATTTGGCAGGATTTACGGAATGTTTGAAATCGTCAATGCTTTTTGACGAAAGTTTTATTATGTTGCTGTCGTAATAATTTTCTATTTCAATTTTGTTGAGCAGAGAAATATTGTTGAACTCTGCAAAGGAAGGTTCAGATATTGCAATAAAAAAAAATAAGAAAAGAACTCTCTTTATCATTCTTCTGTCACTCCACCCGTGCGTCTCGTTCCCAACGCCCTCGTTGGGAACGGAGAAGGAAGGAATTACATTTTTCATTCTTGTATCACTCCCACTGCTGATTTGTTTATATAAAATCTGAAAATCAACTCACGATTTGCGTCACAATCCTTAATAATAATATGATGCATTCCTTTAGAAAACTTAATAATATTCACATCTCCACTTGAAGGTATCTTATCTTTATAATCTGCAAAAACTGCTTTAGCAGATTTATGGGCTTCTTCCTGAAAAATAGTTAACAATTTTCCATTGTCATACAATTCAAACCGATAATTATATTTCTTCACAATTGGATTATCAAAAACTAAACGACTAATAATTTTTAACAAAACAGGACCTTCAAGGAGTAATCTTATCTCACTTGATTTTGGAATATAATATGTATATTCTTTTTCATTAATAAGCAAAACTCTTACATCATAACTATTCTGTGGACTTATAGCAATATACTCATTTTCAATATTTTTTGTTCTTATTGTGTTATCACGAATCTTAATAAGTAATTGTTGATTTGAAATATTTTTTATAACAATATTATTGATATCTTTATCAGATTTGAATACATATTTATTAAAGGTTGAGATTTTTTCACCTTCTAATCCTCTGGATACATCACTAACTCTGGCAGATTTTTCAACCTTCTTTTCTTCGCTATTGATAATGAATAGATACTTATAACTCAGTTTGTAATCTTCTTCTAAAATTAGCCTTGAATATATTCGTAAACTATCTATATTTGAAGTTCTTATCTTTATTTCTTCTTCTGGAAGTATAAGAAAGTATTTTATAATTTTTCTTACTTTTGAATTGAAGATTAAAAATTCGTCTGCAGTCTTTACATAATTAATTTTTGAAGCATTATTTTTTGCAAGAACAATATTAAACATTAGGATAGCAAAAATCAATATAACTATAAATTTATTTTTCATGGACTAATCCTTGTTTGAAATATTAATTTCCTTTTCTGTAAATTTTTGCTGTTTGTGGTCAAAAAAGATTACAATTAAGATTAATATTACCATAATAGCAAGTGAAATTGCGGTAATAGTGATATTGTAATGTTCTTCCACAAAAACTTTTCCAATTCCGGGTTTAGGTAAAGGAACTGGTGCAATTGGTAAGTCATATATTTCAGCGATTTTAGGAATATCAAGTAAATGGAGAATGGGAACTCCTTTTTCAGCAAAAAGAAACATTGTTCCCTTTACAGGAATATTTTTTGTAGAAACATGCCTATGCAGACCAGGTGATAAAAGTTTGCCATTTATTGCATCACCAAGACTTGACAATCCACCACCGATGTTTACATATAATTTAATCTCATTATTTGAATAATTTGAAAATAGTGACATTTTTTCTTCAATATTTTTTTCAAGGCTATTTTCTTTTATAAATTGAATATTATTTCTTTTAATTGCTTTTATTATCAAATCTCTGCCGACTTTGCTTAATCCTCTTCCTAAATCTCTTCCTCCACCAAGAGAAGCTGCTATACTTTTATATTGGAAAATACCTTTATTATAAAGTAATGACTCAATATCTAACCATGTAAAATCCGGGTCAGTTGTGCCAAACATAGAAGCTCCCACTGAGTTTATAATAACTAAATCTAAATCCAATACTTTGGCAGCACTCATCACTGCAATGTTTAAAGCAGGCATAGAGCCTGTGCAACTGACTGCAACCAAATCGCCCTTTTTCAATTTTGCCTTTTTAAAATAATCAACTATTACAGCAGCAAAATTTGGATTTAGTGTTGTTAGCTTTGCCAGTAAACTTCCCCTATCCGTTGTTATCTCAGTTTCTTTCTCTCCAATTAAAGCTGTCTTATTTGGGTCATTCTGCTCATCAATAAATATATTCTGATTCAACCGATATTTGCGGATTATTTCTTCAGATTCTTTCATTAATTTTGCAGAAGCAAGCTTTTCCTCAAAATACTTTTCTTTAATAAATACACGACTTTTGAAAGACCAAATGAATAGAATTATTGCTATGAGCAAAAGAATTATTAAACTTAGTTTTGATTTTGCACTTGGAATAAACATCTTACTCCTATGAATTATTTGGTATCTGCTCGTAAATTGTAGAGTCCCGATGATATCGGGATCTCAATTGCTCTAAATATCATTTTAATTTAGTACAATTTATCGCAAATGAAGACATTTGCATTACAAATACCCAAAAAGGACTTTACGGACAGACACTATTCAGCCACGAGTTAATACAGAAATTTTCTAAATATTATGTTAAACACTTAGTGGTCTTTGTGCTCTTTGTGTTTCAACTTAGCTAATCATTTTCCCGCCAAAAACAATTATTAATATAAATCTTACTATTACTGCAGCAATACCCATCACAGTTAGAGTAGGGACAATTCCCTGTCTGTCCATTGAATTTGCAATTAATCCTGGAATGATATAACCAATAACCTGAATCGTATAATTACTCGGTAATGTAAAAAACAATCCATATGAACGTGCTACCCATCCAAATATAAAACCCAGGAGAACAGAGATCACCATCCGCCTTCTTCCATAAATAAACATAAATGAACCAAGCAATTTAACAACTCCATAAACAATAAAACTGATCAGTAAAGTTGCAAAGATAGTCCACGGCTGATGAAGATACATTGCAATATAACCGCATACAACTATTCCGCCAGCGGCAACCCCAAAAGTTTCTAAAAAGAAAAGGCTGATAATTACCCCAAAACCAACCGAGACTTCAAACATATAAATCTCCCTTTTCACTGAAATATTTTACTATAATTCTGCCATTTCCGCCAATATTTCCAATCCCAATTAATAATATTTTTCTTGATCTAACCTTTAATACTTGTTTGATAAGATTTTCTCCCTCAATCCAGCCAGGATTACAAATTTTGTCTGAATAAATTTTGTGCTTTAAAGCATAGGATTTTATTCTTGAAGTTTCCTCGCCAATCAAATAAAGCATATCAAATTCAATTTCACTAAGCATCTTAATCAACTGTTTTGAACGGAACATTCGGTCAGCGCGAGTATTTAATATAATTCCAGTATATTCAATATCTATATCCATATTTTTTATGTAATTCATAACAAACTTCGTTGATTCAGGATCGTTGGCAGCAAAAGAATGAGCAAAATAGATTTCCTTGGTTTTATCCTTTAACAAAAATAATTTTGTAGCTCCAATATCTGGATTGACTTTTTTCATACCATTCAGAGCAATCTCTTTTTTTACGCCACAACTTTCACAAACCTTCAAAGACAAAGCTACATTCTCCTTATGTTCAATATAAGAAAATCCTTTCATTTCATCATCTGTTATACTATTGCTTTTCATAAGTTGTATGTTAATGTCTTGCTTATCGGAAATCTGTTTCATAAAAGGAAATAGCTTCTGCTCGGATGTAAAAGCCTTTCCATTTTTAGGTAATGTATTACATATTGATTTTGCAACATTTTTTATGCCTGGTCCCATCACATCAAGATGATCAGGTCTTATATTGGTAATCACCCCAATATCGGATTTGGTCATCTTCTGTTCAGTTATCCATTGATATTCAGGATTAATTGCCATACATTCAAGAACCAATGCATTTATATTTCTTTTAGAAGCAAATCTGAATATCTTTAATTGTTCCCTAATATTTGCACCAAAGTATCTGACAATAGGAATTTCATTTCCATTCTCTAAAATTATTCGTGGCGCAGAACCAGTAGTTTTTGCAATTGTTTTTATGTCTCCTGCTCGTAAACCTGCTGCTATCAACCTTGTAACACTTGATTTTCCACGAGTGCCATTTACATGAATCACCAGAGGAATTCTTCCTCTATATTTTTGATGACGCCTGTATTCAAAAATGGCATAGATTATAAATATTACCAGACTGATTGCTAATATAAGCATAGGACTTTACATTAATATTTAGATTCTATGTCTATTTATAATTAGACACAAAATTTCATATAATTTTTATTCTATCTTTCTCAATCCATCCACCGTTTCCAGATTGTAGTTTTATTAGAACCCAATTTTTATCAAATCTCTCAATCTTAATTTTTAATCCCTCATGTATAGTAAAAACCTGTTGAAAGTCTTTACTGGGTCCACTATATGCAAAAACTGTTTCATCAATGATTACTGCGAAATCTTTGTTATGAAATTCATGCAATCTTGCAACAGTAAATATTAAAAATATCATAAAAAGGATTGAAAGAATGACCATAAAAACTTTTATAACTCTTTTTGTTGACGATTTATTAGCTAAAATTACAAGTACAATCGTAAACATTATTAAAATGAAACATATCAATACAAAGATTGCAAGCATATTTATTGAAAGAAAGTAATACATTTTTTTTAAAATATGCGACAAAAAAGTTTCTTTAGTTTCTTCCTTATCTTTAAGTCTTGATTTTAATAATTCTAAATTAAAAATAAGGTCCTTGTCTAAAGGTCTAAATTTCAATGCTTTTTCATAAAATAATCTTGCAAAACCATAATTTTCAAGCTTAAAATAAGTATTACCTAAATTATAGAACAGATTAAAATTCTTTATCCCTTTTTTCACCAATTCTTCATAAGAATCTCTTGCTTTTTCATATTCCTGATTTTGATATGCGTTGTTAGCTTTTGAAATGTCATATCCGGCAAGTAGTTGCAAATTAATAAAAAATAAAATAATTAACAAAATTACCTTTTTCACTTATTTCTCCTAAACTTCATTTTGCTAATTCTGTGAATTATATCATCCAGATTAGTTAATTCCTCTCTGATTTTTTCTTCATTATATTTACTTCCACCAAAACGAGCTTGGTCTGTCATAACTAAAAAATTTTTAACATCATTGATAAGCCCTTTATCCACACCTTTATTATGGAGAACCTCAACAATGTCTTTTATCTTTGCACTTCCTGATGAAATATTAAATTTATTAGCGATATAATTTTTTAAAGCATTTTCAGCTAACACAAAAAATTTGTCTACTTTTTGCTCTGATATACTCTTTTTAACTTTTACCATATCTTTTTGTAGAATTCTGTTTGCCATTCTTCTCATAAGATACGCTCTATCTTGAAATCTCTTTTTTCTTTCTAAATGGTATATATACGCAAATAAAATACTTAACAAAGACATAAATACTGGTAACCAATAAACAAAATGTTGAAAAACAAAGGGAAAATCCTTTATACTATTTTCTGTTCTAATAAAACAAATATCTAATCCTTGAATATCAATCCCTTCAGGAGTTCTATAATATTCCTTACCAACTATTTTATTACCCGCTTGCACATTGAATTTCAGCATATCAGTTGATATTCTCTTATACTGTTTTTGCTCTGGTTCAAAGTAAGAAAATTTCAATTCTGGAATTTTGTAATCACCGGGTTCAATCGGAATAAGTATATATTTTATAATTTTTTTCCCCTGAGTTTTGTGGGAATCAGTTAGTATGTCAGAAATTTCAGGTGGAAAAGTATCAATATTGTTTATTTTTGGGAAAGAAGAAGGTTCAAACATCTTTATATTTCCTTTTCCTGAAATTGTAACTGTCAAAGTAATAGATTCACCAGCTTTGACTTGTGTAGTGTTAAGATTTGAATTAATATGAAATTCTCCAACAGCTCCAGAAAAGTCTGGAGGCTGGTTTCGTATCGGAAAGCCCTTTGAGTCTATAATAAGTTTATTAGACCTTACATTAACCCTTTTTGTTGTGCCGAAGTCAAAAAAACTTTTGGGCTGAACTTTGTATGCACAAATCAATTCCATAGGTTTAATATGAAATTTTTCTGAATGAGTTGGAAACAATGTAAACTCACTAATTTTGTAGCAATAATATTGTAAACCATTTTTTACTTCAAGATGATACGAAATAGATTGTGCTTGATATGTTTCCTCTTTTATGAATCCTGAAAATTCAGGGAATTGTTCTGCATTTATCCCAACAAGATTTTTTCTGCTATACAATTTATAAGTAACAATTATAGATTCGCCAATATAAGCAACTTTTTTGCTACATACAGCTTCTAAAAATATCTCTCTCCCTGTCCCTTTTGGTGAGGTTACCTTTTGTTCAATATCAAATTTTGAAGGTTTAATTTTAACCTTTATAGTTTTTGTATGATATTCTTTATTTTTATATTTTATAAGGATTGGAGGTATGGTAAATTCACCAGTCTTTAATGGTCTTAAAGTATAAATAAATTTTTTTGAGAGACTTTTACTATACTTACCATTTATAAATTCAATTGAAGTAGAACTTGAGGAAGATTGGCTAACCACCTCAAATTGCGTTAATTGCGGAATGGTTGGTTCGGTCTTAATATCCTTTTCAGATTCAATTTCTATCGTCAAAATTAAGTTATCATCTATACTTAATTCAGTCTTATCTACATACGAGGAAACGGTTATTTCATCGCTTTTTGCAAATGCAGATGAGAAAATAAAAACAAAAATAACAATAAATAATACCTTTTTCATCTGAAAATACCTCACCGCAGACCTGCCCGCCGCACAAGGCTTTGGCAGGCGGGGACACAGAGAACACAGAGATAATTTCTATTTCTTTTTTAACCTCTCATTCCCAAGCCCTCCCCAATCCGAGGAGTCGTCATGGACCACTCCATGACGAACTTAAAACCAACCACTAAATATCTTTTCCAAAGGATCTGCCCGGCTGGTATGAAATGTCAGGGAATGGTCCGTTCTTCGTAGTCCCGATAAATCGGGACGAAGGATGAATCCCTGACAGCGCATAAATTTTCACTCTCCTTTGAGTTCCGACAAGTCGGAATTGACATGTATGTTTCATATTACCAATTTTTTTCAACAGGTTTGATTTTAGTTTTCTTTAACAATTGTTTCACTTTTTTCTTTTGGTTCTCTTTTTCCACTCGTTGCATAGCATCAAGTATTCTTTCTGCCTGCTTTAATTTTTCTTCTGACGCCTTTTGCTGTTGTTCCTGTTGTTTTTTATCTTCTCTTTTCTGCTGTTGTGGCTGCTTCTCTTGAGACTGGTCTTTTTGCTGTTCCGACTTTTGCTTTTGTTTCTGATGTTGTTCTTTCTTACTCTTATCAGATTTTTGTTTCTTATTCTGATTCTGCTGTTGCTGTTGTTTCTGAAGAAATCGCTTTGTTAGTTCATAGTTATATTTTGCATCTGCATTATCAGGATTATCTAAAAGAGAATTTTTGTAATTTTCTAATGCCTTAACATAAGCATGTTTTTGGAAATATGCGTTACCAATATTGTAATATACATTTGATTTATCAATTTTTTCATCTGTCATACTATTTTTATATTCAGTAATGGCTTTATCATATTCCTTATCTTTATAATACGCATTGCCCAGGTTGAAATGAATATTTGTATCATCTGGATATTCAATACTATTCTCTTTATGCAATTTTTTAGCCATTTCAACTTCTTCTTCATTATATTTACGGTTCGCTTTATTATTTTTTATCACTTTACCATAATTTAGAGCAAGTAATTGATTAGCAATTATACAAAAGAGAAGAATCAAAATTAATCTTTTTTTCATACTTTTCCTCAACTTTTTTTTCTTTCCAGAACAAAAAACTCAATCATCAAAAGTATCAAAGCAATAAAAACGAAGTAGCGATATTGTTCCTTATATTGCGAAAATTTTTTTGTGGAAATTTTCTCCTCTTCCAACTTATTAATATCGGATAATATTTCTTTTATTTCACCTTCCCCAGCAGATACTTGGAAGAATAAACCACCAGTTTTTTGGGCAATCATCTCCAGATTTGATGCATCTAATTTAGATAACACAATATTGTTATCTTTATTTTTTAAGTAAACTTTTTTAGCGTGGGATTCCGTCTGAATAGGGATGGGTGCGCCTTTTTGAGTTCCTACACCAATAGTATAAATTATTATATTATGGTCTTTAGCTTCTTTAATCTTTGATTTGAAATCGCCCTGTAGGTTCTCTCCATCGGTAATTAGAACAATTACTTTATTTTGAGTTTCTTTTGAAAAAAGTGGTATAGATTTATCAATTGCTGAAGCAATATCTGTACCTTCATGAGGAATAATTCCAACATCTATCACAGAAGCAAACATCTCAAGAGCAGAATAATCAGATGTTAAAGGACACTGAATAAAACTATCTCCTGCGAATAAAACCAATCCAACTCTGTCACCACTCAATTGATGAAGAAAAGTAATAAAAGCATTTTTTGCTCTTTGAATACGATTAGGAGATAAATCTTCTGCAAGCATACTTTTGGATACATCTATTGCTACGATAATATCTAATCCTTTTTCCTCAAAAATTTGCAATTTCCTCCCCCATTGCGGTCTTGCCGCTGCAAATATCAACAAAACTAAAACAATTATCAAAAGCACATCTTTAAAACTTCTGGATATATGTGAAATATTTAACAACAATTTTTTTTGCATTTTTGAGGACAAGAATCGTGAAAGTAATCTCATTCTTTTCTTAGCAGAAAGATACATCAAGAGAATTATTACTGGAATAATGATCAAAAATATAAAAAAGACTGAATTTCCAAAATGCATAATTATGGCAAACTTTGAAACAAAATTTTTGAGTAAATCAGTTCTAAAACCAATAAGGCAATAGCACAATATAGAAAATAATAAAAAAGAGCATAATATCTATAATGAATTTTTTTAGATATTTCTGTTTTTTCTAATCTGTCAATCTCTTTCATAATCAATTTTAGTTGCTCACTATTTTGCGCTCTATTTGCATTTTTTGTGCCACTTATTTCCGCTATTTTATTCAAGGTCTCAATATCGATGTCCAATTTTTGTGAAACATACTGTCTTCCATAAATCGGATGGTCAATTGGGATTTGCGAATATCCTTCCTTACCCACACCAATTGGATATATTTTAATTTTCAATTCTTTAGCAAGAGTTGCTGCTGTAGTTGGATCAATTTCGCCGGAATTATTCCTCCCATCAGTAAGTAGAATTATCACCTTACTTTTTGCTTTTGAATTCCTCAAACGATTAACTGATGTTGCAATTCCCATTCCTATGGCTGTACCATCTTCCACCATACCGGTCTTGATTTGGTCCAAGAATTTTATCAAGATGTTATGGTCAATTGTAAGTGGGCATTGAGTATAACTTTTTCCACCAAATATTACCAATCCAATTCTGTCATTAGGTCGCATAGAAATGAAATTCTTTGCTTCTTCTTTTGCCACATAAAGTCTATTATTAGGCTGAAAATCTATAGCTCGCATACTTGTTGAAACATCAATTGCTAATATTATGTCAACACCTTTGCCTTTAATCCGTGTAAATTTTTCAGGTACTGCTGGTCTTGCAAGTGCCAATACAAGCAGAGTAAAACATAAAAATCTAAAAATATACCTTAAATAATACAAAAACTTTGTCTTTATTTTATTAATATTAACAAGTCGGGACAAATTAGAAATATCAGAATATAGTAGAGATGGCCTCTTTTTTCTCTTTATCAATATCTCGTAAATTATTAATATTGGAATTAATACAAACAGCCAAAACCAGTGAGGATTAAGAAACTGTATTTTCATTTTTTTCTATAACTTTTGTTTTATCAATCAAATATATTAAATCATCTATAATTTTCTCAGCATCAGATAATGGAGGAATAAATTTTGCATATTTTACCTTGTCGCATTTTACTAAGATATTACAAAATTCTGTACTTTGAGGAATACTACACTTTTTTAAACATCGTCTAATTTCTGTAGTTGTAAATTCCAAAATTTTAAACTCAAATCTATTTTCAAGATACTCACGACATATCCAGGAGATTTCAACATAATATTTTTTTATCTTTCCTTTTAAAAGAAGCTCTTTTGCTTTCAGCCTATTCAGCTTTTTCAATGCGATTATGTGAGCAGGAATAACCTTTTTCCGCTTAGGTGTAAATATTGGCTTCTTGCTTTTCGTCCTATTTATTAGAAATATAACAATAACAATAGCAATAATGACAGCAATCGGCAAAAACAAATCCAGAAATTTAAGGTGTAAACTAACAGGTGGTTTTATATCTTTCAATTCAACACTATCATCAGTGATTGTAGATTTCACATTTATGATAAGTGAGTCAGAAAATACACTTGAGATGTTATTATATTCTACAATTTGAAATTCCAATCCAGGAATAGTTTGTTTTCCGGTATCAAAAAAAACAGAGTTAAATTTGAAATCCGAAATACAAACACTATCTCTTTCAATTATACTTTTGTTATATGATAATATTTCAAAATTTACTGATTTTACTTTTGTAAGAAAATTTACTGACTCTTTTAGGGAATGCTCAATAGTAACATCAAAAAAAACTCTATCGCCAATAAATATTTTTGAGGTATCAGTAAGTGTAGTATCTAAAGTTGTTTTTATATCTCTACAAAAAAGATTAGAAAATAACAACAAGGAAAGTAATAAGAAGAGAGACTGTTTCATCTAATTCGTCGTGCTCGTCTTTTAAAAAATTTTATCAGATTCTCAATATAAGGTTTATCAGTCTCAATATCTACCAAATCTATTTTCATTTTTTTCAATTCATTATTAACTAATTTGAGCTTTTCTTGTGCTAATTTATGAAAATTTTCTTGAAATTGTGGGTCACTTGTATTTATGAAGATTTCTTCATCTGTTTCTGCATCTTGAAGATTAATCAAGCCTAATTTTGGAATATTATATTCTTTTGGGTCAAGTATCCTGATAGCAACAACATCATGTTTTTGTGCAACAATCTGTAATGTTTTGAAATAATCTTGAGCATAAAAATCAGATATAAGGAAAATAATGCTTGTCTTTTTAGACATTTTGTAATAATATTCTAAAGCATTACTAATTGCAGTCTTTTTATTTTTAGGTGTATGGTATAATATTTCACGAACAATTCTCAAAACTGCATTTCTACCTTTTTTTGGTGGAATATATTTTTCTATTTCATTGGAGAATAGCAGTAGTCCAACTTTATCATTATTTTTAATAGCTGAAAAAGCTAATATTGCGCCGATTTCAGCTGAAATTTCCCTCTTTTGCTTAAGATTTGTACCAAATATACCTGAATTACTAACATCAATAATAAGCATTACAGTTAATTCACGAGTCTCTTCAAATTTTTTTATAAATGGATAATTAAATCTGGCAGACACATTCCAGTCAATAAGTTTTACATTATCTCCAGGTTGATAAGCACGCACTTCTGAGAATTCTAAACCCTGTCCTTTGAAAATACTATGATATTCACCAGAAAAAAATTCATTTACCAGACTTCTGGTTGAAATCTCAATTTTCCGAACCTGTTGTAATATCTCTTTTGGAAGCATTTGTAGAAAATTTCAAATTCTAAATTTCCAATGACAAACAAAATGTCAAATTTCTAATGTTTAATATCAATTTTTCTTCTCCATTTGGACCTAAGAGTAATCACTTGATAAATCAAAATTTTTATTATTTGACATTTGAAATTTGGAATTTAATTAGAAGTTTGAAATTTGTTATTTGTAATTTTTATCTGACAAATATCTTCTTAATATCTTATAAATCATAATATTTTAAGGTATCTCTATCTCGTCAAATATCTTATTCACGATATCTTCTGTTGTAATATCTTCGGCTTCAGCTTCATAGGTGAGAATAATTCTATGACGAAGAACATCTTTACCAATTTCCTTTATATCTTCAGGTGAGACATACCCTTTTTGGTCTAATAAGGCATTTGCTTTTGCAGCTCTAACCAGGTAAATTGATGCTCTTGGAGATGCTCCATATTCAATATAATTCTCAATTTCTTTGATGCCATATTCTCCAGAATTCCGTGTAGCAAAGACTAAATTTAGGACATATTCCTTAATCTTTTCATCCACATAAATTTCATTAACAATTTTTCGTGTTTCAAGCACATCTTCAGGTTTAATAACCTTATTAACTTTTATTTCGTGCTGGTCTGCCATACGATTGATAATTTCTTTTTCTTCTATCTTGTCTGGGTAATCAATTTTCAATTTAAGCATAAAACGGTCAACTTGAGCTTCAGGCAAAGGATATGTTCCTTCTTGCTCTATTGGATTCTGTGTTGCTAAAACGAGAAATGGTTCTTCAAGTTTATATGATTTTTCTCCAATTGTAACTTGTCTTTCTTGCATAGCTTCAAGTAATGCGCTTTGAACCTTTGCTGGTGCTCTATTTATCTCATCAGCAAGGATTAAATTGGAGAAAATAGGACCCATTTTAGGGGTAAAAGTTCCATTCTTTTGATTGTATATCAGTGTCCCTGTTAAATCTGCCGGTAGTAGGTCAGGTGTAAATTGAATTCTTCTAAAATCAACACTGATAACTTGTGCTAATGTGCTCACTGCTAATGTCTTTGCAAGACCTGGAACACCTTCCAAAAGAACATGACCATCTGCAAAAAGTCCAATAAGAAGCCTTCTAATCATATATTCCTGACCAACAATAACTTTACCAATCTCATCAAATATTATTTGGACAAAATCCGTATATTCTATTACCTTTTGAGTAATTTCCTTAATATCCATAGCTACTCCAATCTATACATTATATATACTTTATGATTTGGTGATTTTAAAACTTATATGTAGTCTCAAATAAATTTAAAAAAGAAATTCTGGTCATTACCCAATCAATATTCCTTTTTTAATTTTTAGTAAGAATTCTTCTTTATACTGTGACAGAAATTTTTGAATTTTCTCAAGAAATGCTGAAAGAACATCAAAAGAGATACTTTGTCGCTTCATTTTTGTTGTTTGTTGTTGGAGGACATAAATTCCATCCAGTTGCAAAGTATTTAAATCAATTTTCAAATCACCATTAACAACCTCACAAATTACTATAAACAGAGATAGTGGGAAGATAGCTTTAAAGCGTCTGGCAAGGTTTTGTATATTATGTATATACCATTCATCAAGGACCATAGCTGTTGGTATTACAATAAACGGAAAAATTGTTGTTTCAGAAAAATAGCTTTTTCTACCCTGAATGCGATATTTAATATCTAATTTTCTACCAATAACCAATCTCATCTTTTGATTAAACATATTTAGTATCCTTTCATTTTTGATGTTTTTTATATTTTCACATTCAAACTTGAAATTCATAGGGATTTCAGCACGTCCAAGGTAGTTATTCTTGTCTTCAAAAATATCCAGATCTTTAACAATATAGTATATAAATTCAGATAAAGCTGTTTCAAATAATTTTCTATTTTTCAGAAATGTGCTTTCCTCTCTAAATTTCCGTGAAAACAAGAAACTCCTATAATCGCTGTATAACTTAATCTTTTTCTTTAACTCTTCTTCTCCATTTCCTATGATTTTTAGATTTTCAATTTTCCACTTTTTATATTGTATAATAATCTCATTGAGGTACATTGTCTTACGAGCATCTTTCTCTTGTTCAAGGAACTCATAAATTGTTTCTCCATGTCTAAATGTATCCATTATCTTATTTCCTTTTTATGATTTCAACTCTTCATATATTGGGAACTGTGAACACAGCTCTCTTACTTTGTCTCTAATCATTGCTAATTTTTCATCATTATCAAAGTTATCATAAACCTGTTTAATAAATTCAGCAATTTGTATCATTTCATTTTCTTTCATTCCTCTTGTTGTCAAAGCAGGTGTTCCAAGTCTAATTCCGCTTGTAACAAATGGGCTACGAGTATCAAATGGGACAGTATTTTTATTAGCAGTGATTCCAGCTTTATCCAGAGCTTTTTCTATCTTCTTTCCACTTGGTCCTTCACCTTTTTTGCCTAAGTTAATCAGCATCAGATGATTATCAGTTCCACCAGAAACAAGATTAAATCCTCTTTCAATAAGTGCATCCGCAAGAACAGAAGCATTTTTTACAATTTGTCTTTGATATTCCTTAAATTCCTCAGTTTGAGCTTTTTTCAGTGCAATAGCCTTTGCAGCAATAACATGCATTAAAGGACCACCTTGGATTCCTGGCATAACTGTTTTATCTATTATATCTTGATATTTTTTCTTACAAAGAATTATTCCAGCACGAGGACCTCGTAATGTCTTATGGGTTGTCGTTGTAACAAAATCAGCGTATGGAACTGGCGATGGATGAAGACCTGCAACAATTAGCCCGGCAATATGAGCAATATCGGCAACAAGGTAAGCACCGATTTCATCAGCAATCTCTTTAAACTTTTTGAAATCAATTATTCTTGGATATGCTGAGGCACCACACATTATTAATTTAGGTTTTTCCTTTTTTGCAAGTTCCATCAATTCGTTATAATCAAGTTGTTCTGTCTCTTTGTTTACCTCATAATGAACAGCATTATAAAAAATACCTGAAAAGCTAACCGTATGCCCATGTGTAAGATGACCACCATGAGAAAGGCTCATCCCCATAATTTTATCACCCGGTTGTAGAACTGCAAAATAAACTGCCATATTTGCCTGGGAGCCAGAATGTGGTTGCACATTTGCGTGTTCAGCGCCAAATAATTCTTTTGCTCTTTCAATTGCCAGTCTTTCAGCATCATTAACAAAATCACATCCACCATAGTATCTTCCACTCAGTCTGTAAGTCAGTTCCCCAGTCTTTTTGCTTCTTCTATATGGATAACCTTCTGCGTATTTGTTTGTCATAATACAGCCTGTTGCTTCCAATACAGAATAATCTACATAATTTTCTGAAGCAATAAGTTCCAGATTTTCTGACTGCCTTTTTAATTCACCCATAATTGCTTGATAAATTTCTGGGTCAGCTTTTCTTATCTCATCATAATTTATCATTTTTCCTCCGTAAGTTATTAACTGCAAATTAATAAAGAAAAAAGATTACTTTTGTGTGAATATTATAAAACAGTTAATCTAAAAACAATCCATGGTTTTTCTTTATCTATTCTGTGGTATTATTTCATTTCAAAATATTTAATTTTATCAATTCGCCTTTTATGTCTTCCACCATTGAATTCAGTATTAAGCCAGGTCTTAACTATTTCTACGGCTAAATCTTTATTCATAAATTTCCCGGATAAGACCAGAATATTTGCATCATTATGTTGTCTGGAAAGTTTCGCAATTTCAACAGAATTGCAAAGCGCAGCTCTTATTCCTTTAACCTTATTAGCGACAATACTCATACCAATACCGGTTCCACAAATTAGTATACCTCTATCAAATTTTCCTTGTGCAACCTTTTCTGAAGCGGAAAAACCAAAATCTGGATAATCTACAGATTCTTCACTATCAGTTCCAAAATCTTTAACAGAATATTTTTTATCAAAAAATTCAATTAAAGATTTTTTTAATTTATATCCTGCATGGTCAGAAGCAATAATAATTCTCATAACTTATGAAGTTAATGCTCCTAAAAGAATTGAGTAGTATTTTGAATCATCACTATCAGCACGAGAAGTCAAAATACAAGGTACTTTCGTTCCTGCAACAATTGCAGCTAACTCACCTTTTGCGAGATAAGTTAAAGTTTTATAAACCATATTTCCAGCTTCAATATTTGGGAAAATAAATATATCGGCATCGCCAGCAACTTCACTCTTCACCCCTTTAATCCTTACACTTTCTTTTGAGATTGCTAAATCCATCGCTAAAGGTCCATCAATAAAAATATCTTTAAATTGTTTTCTGTCTTGCATTTTTGCGAGTATTGCCGCATCAAGTGTACACGGCATCTTTGGATTTACTTTTTCAACAGCTGCAAGAATAGCAACCTTAGGTTTCTGAATACCAAGTGCATTAGCTACTTGCTTGGAATATTCTATCATTTTTATCTTTTGAGAAAGATCTGGATATGGGATAACAGCAACATCAGAAAGAATCATCAATTTATGATAAGCTGGCAACTCTACAACAGTTACATGTGATAACACTCCTTTAGGCGGCAATAATCCTTTCTTTTTATCTAAAATACCTCTCATATAAGCAGCAGACCCACAAAGTCCTTTCATAAGAAAATCAGCTTTGCCATCATGAATAATTTGAATTGCCTTTTCAATTCCCTCTTTTTCTGAATGGACATCAATAATTTTCATTTGTACAATATCTACATTTTTTTCTTTTGCTACCTCCTTAATCTTTTCTTTTTGACCAGTAACAACCACATTAATGAAGCCATTATTTAATGCTCTGCCTATTGCACCAATAGTATGCGGGTCTTGAGCCATAACAACGGATAAGGTCTTCTTCTCTCTAATATCTAATAAATTCTCAATATCTTTTAAATGACGAATTGGTTTCACACTTCCTCCGTAATATTAGTTAATAGTGATTTTCTTTAGATAGTATTTATTTGCTGTCAAGAATTTCCATAATAACATTAAATTTTTCACAGATTACTTTATTAATATAAATTCAAATTACTTGACACTACATTAGTAAAATTAGTCAAAAAAGATTCTATGGCCCCATCGTCTAGGGGTTAGGACGCCGGATTCTCATTCCGGTAACAGGGGTTCGATTCCCCTTGGGGCTACCACTCTTATTCAACCTATTATTTCCTCTTTTTAATCCATATAGGCTTCCGATATATCGGGAGACTGATATTTCAGTAATTTTCTACTTGATATATTACTCTATTACCTAAAATTTTGTTTATTCAGTTTATTGAACATTTCAATACGCTTCGCCATCAATAATCTTGACAATTTCATATTTCTTTTACCTTTTAACCATAAAGAAATAATATTATAAATATGTTTAATTCCGTCAATATAATCATGCATTATAGGGCAACTGGTAAGAAACTATGCAAAAAATTTTGATAGTTGGGGGAGGTGGTAGAGAACACTCCCTTGGTTGGAAACTATCTCAAAGCAAAGAAATTTCCGAAGTTTTATATGCTCCAGGAAACGCAGGAACTAAAGAGGAAAAAGGAAGAAACATACCAATTAATAGCACAAAAAAAGAAAATTTTCCTGCATTATTAGACTTAATTAAATCCGAAAATATTGATTTGACTCTTATTGGTCCTGAAGCACCATTAGCAGATGGCTTGGTGAATTACCTAAACTCTTCAGGTTATAACAGGGTGTTTGGACCTACGAAAGAAGCAACAAGGCTAGAATCAGATAAGTTCTTTTCTTGCGATTTGATGAAAAAGCTCAATATACCACAAGCAGAATCTATTAAATGCTATTCTACGGATGAAGCAATAAAAGCAATACACAAACTTTCTACTAAAGAAGGCATTGTCTTAAAGGCTCGTGGTCTTACTGGTGGGAAAGGTGTTATCGTATGTGATTCAAAAAAGCAAGCACTCGCAAATATAGTTAATCACACGAAAAAATATGGAGAAGATGTTTTAATTGCTGAAAGATTATTCGGAGAAGAGTTTTCTGTTTTTGGAATCTCAGATGGGAAAAAAGTATTGCCACTGGAAATTTCTATCCAGGACCATAAACCATTATTAGATGAAGATAAGGGACCCAATACAGGCGGTATGGGTGCTTATGCTCCAGCACCTGTTGCTAATGTTGATATGGTTAAGTATATTGCAGAAAATATTATGACACCGATTGTTCAAAAAATGGCAAATGATGGTGTGCCATATAAAGGGCTTTTGTATGGCGGAATGATAATGACAAACGAAGGCCCAAAAGTTCTTGAATTTAATGTTCGTTTTGGTGACCCAGAATCTCAACCTGCAATGATGATGATTAAAAGCAATTTATATGAGGTACTGTCTTTAGCTTTAGAAGGCAAACTATATGATGCAAATATAGAATTTAAGCCAGGAGCATCCTGCTGTGTTGTGATAGCATCAAAAGGTTACCCTAAAAAATACAAAAAAGGCTTCACAATACATGGATTAAAGGCAGCAAACAGTATCAAAAATGTAAAAGTATTTCATGCAGGAACGAAAGCATATCAAGGCTCTATTTTAACAGCTGGCGGGAGAATACTTGGAGTGACTAGTTATTCACCAAAAGGAATTAAAGAAGCACAAAAAATAGCATACAAAGCAGTCTCAAAAATAAATATTGAAGGTGGATTTTACTATAGAAAAGATATAGCTGATAAGGCACTAAAATATGATAAAGATAATTGATTGTGGAAGCCAATTAACACAGAATATTGCTAGACGTATCCGTGAATTAGGTGTTTTTACAGAGATTGTGCCATTCCACACTAAACCAGACAAAGTCTTAACTAAAGGCCTGGAAGGAATTATCATTTCTGGGGGACAGTTTAGTGTTTACGATGAAAATTCTCCACTTTACTCAAAAGATATTCTCAATTCTGATATGCCCATACTTGGAATCTGCTATGGTCAACAATCCATTGCACACATTTTAGGAGGAAAAGTAAGACAGGCAGTTAATAGAGAATACGGAGAAACAAAAGTTAGTATAGTAAAAACAAGTCCTCTTTTTAAGGGCATTCCTAAAAACTTCAAAGTATGGATGAGTCATGGGGATGTTGTAAAAGAAGTGCCAAAAGATTTTAAGATTATTGCAGAGTCTCAAAACAAAGAAATTGCAGCTATGCAGAAGGGAAATATTTACTCTGTCCAATTTCACCCAGAAGTAGACCACACAGAACATGGAAGAAAGATTTTAGATAATTTTCTAACAATTTGCAATGCGGCAAGAACCTGGGACCCAACAAAAGAATACAATAAAATAATCAAAGAAACTAAAGGAAAAACAAAAGGAAAAACCGGGGTCGGTGGTATCAGCGGTGGCGTAGATTCAACGACCCTCTCTGTTTTACTTAATAAAATCGCTGGCAAAAATTATTATCCAATATTCATTGATAATGGACTGTTGAGACTAAACGAGTTAGCAGAAGTAAAATCAATCTTGAATGAATTTAATTTAAATGTAATTTATATAGATTCAAGAAAAAAATTCCTGAAAAAATTAAAGGGTATCACTAATCCAGATGAAAAAAGAAAAATTATTGGCAATGAATTTATCAAAATTTTTGAAGAAGAAGCAAAAAAACTTGATGCAGAATATCTTGCCCAGGGCACTCTTTACCCGGATGTGATTGAAAGTGTCCCACTATATGGCTCATCATCAATAATAAAAAGACACCATAATGTGGGAGGCCTTCCAGAAAAAATGAACCTAAAAATTATTGAGCCTTTCAAAAATTTATTCAAAGATGAAGTAAGAAAAATAGCAAAACAAAAATTAGGATTACCAAAAAAACTTGTTTATAGACATCCATTTCCTGGCCCTGGTTTAGGAGTAAGAATTATTGGAGAAATAACCAAAGAGAAGTTAATGACTCTAAAAAAAGTAGACTCAATCTTTATTGAAGAACTAAAGAAAAGAAATATTTACAATAGCATAAGTCAGGCATTTGCTATCCTAACAAGCACGCAGTCTGTTGGTGTTATGGGAGATGAACACACATATAAAAAAATTATTGCACTAAGAGCAGTAACAACAAAAGACTTTATGACTGCTGATTGGTATGACTTTAATAAGAAAGATTTAACAGCAATTGCCAATAGAATTATAAATGAAGTTGATGGCATCAACAGGGTTGTTTATGACATAACACAAAAACCACCAAGTACAATAGAGTGGGAATAAAGATGCAACTAAAAAAACTATACAATCCAACAGAAGGACAAATGAGAGTAGCTGCTTTAATGTCTGGTACAGGAACGAATTTAGTAAAAATCATTGAGCATGAAAAAAAATTAAATAAAGAAAGGGAAAAATCCCCGTATCATATAGTAGTTATCTTTAGTGATACTTTTGACAGCAATGCAACAAGGATTGGCAAAGACTATGACATTCCTGTCATAACTCATGATATTAAGGGATTTTATTCTGCAAAAAACAAACCAAGAACAGATTTAGAAACAAGAGTTAATTTTGACAATGAAACAGTTAAAGCTTTATCTCCTTATAACATAAAAGCTGCGGTCTATGCTGGATACATGAGTATTGTAACCAAACCATTAATCAATGCATTTCTTGGAATCAATGTTCATCCTGCTGATTTGTCTATAATACAAGGAAATAAAAAAAAATATTCAGGGGCTCATGCTATAAGAAAAGCGATTCTTGCTGGTGAAAAATATCTTAAATCAACAACCCATATAATAGAACCAAGAGTTGATTACGGAAAAATTCTAATGATATCACAACCGCTAAAAGTAGAATTAGGAGATAATTTTGACCCAAATGACAAAGCCATTGTAAAAAAAGTTGAATATGAAAACCAGGAACGTCTTAAAAAGGCAGGCGATTGGATAATTTTTCCTAAAACTCTGCAATATATTGCAGAAGGAAGATACTCAAAAGATAAAACGGGCCACTTATACTTTGATGAAAAGCCAATTCCTAATGGATTAAAAATATAATAAAATGGTAAAACAAAACATAGATGATTATGAACAATTAGAAAAAATAGCCATTCAGCAAGGCAAAAAAGCACTTTCAAAATCTCCTAACTTATTTGACAGAACAAAAACCAAAAAAGGATTTTTCTTTGAATTAAAAGAAAACAATACTGTCCACCCAAACTACTACGCTATACATTGTGTGGATGGTGTTGGCACAAAACTATTTTTGAGTGCATGGTCTGATAATTATTCCTTGCAGCCAATTGATGCTATTGCAATGAACGCTAATGACATGGCTACAGCCATCCATTCATTCCCAGATACTATTGATTTATATCTTGCTGTTCAAACTAATGTAGAGAAAAAGCACATGAATGAAATTATGCAAGGCTTTGTAGCTGCAATTGAAAAAATCCGAATTCCAGATGCACCGTTTAACCCAAATATTGGGAAAATAGAAACAGCATCACTTGATGAAATAATCTCTTTAGGTATCCCGGGTAAGGGATGGGATGTGGGTGTTGTAATGACCGGCTATATTAAAAAAAACAAAGTTCCAAACTTAAACCCAAAACCGGGAAACATAATTGTTGGCGTTTCATCAACAGGTCTTCACAGTAATGGTTACACATTAGCAAGACATGCACTCTTTACCCGAGATGTTGAATACAGAGATGAGTGGAAAAATCAGTATAAAGGAAGATTTCATTTTAATGATAAACCATCTGTCTTGGAAGGAAAAACAGTTATTGAAGCTCTGCAAGTTCCAACAGCTATATATCTAAAGGAGGCTGCGTTAATAGGCCGAAAATTTAATAGCAGAGATATCTATGGAATAAATATTACTGGAAATGGGCTTGCTAACTTTAATCGCGCTGGTCAAAATGTTTCATTTAATATTACAGACCCCTTAGAACCTTTACCTATCCATAAATTATTAATAGAAGAATCAAAATTAAGACCTAAACAAGCATATACAAAACAGAACATGGGTATGGGTTTTGCCTACATAACTCCGGACCTGAAAACAGCTGAAAGTATTGTAAATTTAATCAATGAGAATAAAGAAAACAAGGCTAAGATCATTGGTGAAGTGGGAAAAAACAATAACAAGGAATTACGAACAACAATATACCACCCATATAAAGGTAAGCCATTAGATTTTATAGGCTATAACAACTAAAATATAACTAAGGTAAAAAAATAATAATTAAAATAAAAAATGATAGACAAAAAATTCAAGGAAATAATACAGTCAAATACCGGTTGTACTGTAGTTTTAGCAGGTTCCAGCAGTGACAAAAAACAGATTGATAAAGTTGTTGAGTCGTTAGATAAATATGAAATCCCCTATCAAGTAAGAATCTGTTCGGCACATAAACAGCCAATTAAACTGATGGAAATAATCAAGGAATATAATCAAATTGAAGGTTCAATTTCTTATGTTGCTATTGCTGGAGGAACAGACGCATTATCAGGAATATTATCTTATCATACCTTAGGTCCAGTCATAAGCTGCCCACCAGATGCGCTAAACCAAAGCTGCTTAACAAATCCCCCTGGAAGTTCTAATGTATATATTTCTAAACCAGGTAATGTTGGAAAGTTTATAGCTCAGATGTATTCAGGAATAAATCCAAAATTCAAGAAACTATTAAAACAAAATAATGCAAAAAAAGTTAACTCTCTCGAAGAATCTGATATTAATTTCCAAAGAATGTATGAAAAAAATGAATAAAAACATAATTCAAAATGTAAGATTATTGAAAGAAACCAATATTAAGGGATTAAAAAATAGGTATAAGGGGAAAGTAAGAGACAACTACTTTACAGATGGGAATATGATTATGATAGCGACAGACAGAATATCTGCCTTTGACCATATATTAAGCCGACAAATACCATTTAAGGGCCAAGTTCTTACATCTATAATGAAGCAACAAGCAGATAGTATCTGTGATATTATACCACATAATTACTTTGATATGCCTGACCCCCAGGTTTTAGTGGTCAGGAACTGTAAGCCATATAATATAGAATTGGTAGTAAGAGGCTATATCACAGGGGGTCTATGGAGGGACTATAAAGGCAAAGGACCAATAAAAACAGGAAATCAATATGGTATCACCTTGCCTTTTAGCATGAAAGAAAACCAAAAATTTGCTCAGCCAATTATTACACCTACAACAAAAAGTAAGGAAGATATTCCAGTATCAAGAAAGGAAATAATAAGCAAGATTTTGTTAAGAGACCTAAAAAAAATTGGGAAAAAACAAGGACCAAATCCTTTTTATATCCCTCATCAAGAATATGATTATATAGTTGAAAAAGCTCTTGAAATTTTTAAAAGAGGACAGCAATTAGCTTTAGAAAAGAATCTTATTCTTGTTGATACAAAATATGAATTTGGTTCTATCAACAACAAGCTTTACATTATTGATGAAGTGCACACTCCAGACTCTTCAAGATTTTGGTATGCAGATAGATATGATTTCTTATTTAAAAGAGGAAAGAAACAAAAAGCATTGTCAAAAGAATTTGTAAGAGAATGGTTAATTAAGCAAGGCTATGATGAAACTATCGGTGCATCTTCTTTAACTGACTTAACAAAAGAAATGATTAATGAAACTTTATTAAGATACATAAATCTTTACGAAAAATTAACAGGGAAAGATTTTATTCCTGGAGATATGAGTATGCCTCTTGAAAAAAGAATTACTAATAATCTTAGAATAGCAGGTTATTTAAAATGAAAGACGATTTAAGTGCATTAGAAAATATGGTTTATAGTGGAAGGGGGATAATTATAGGTGTTACCCCTTCTGGAAATACATTTATAAGTTATTTCTTAACTGGAAGAAGCCATTCAAGCCGCGCAAGAAAATTAGTGCAGCAACAAAAAACAAAAATAATAAGAACAGAGGTCACAGACAAACAACAATTAAAACAGGGTGATTTAACTTTGTTATTATACCCAGCTATTATTCCAATAAGAAATACATTAATCGCCGGCAATGGCGCCCAAACACAACTCCTTTATTCTAAAATTAAAAATTCAATGGATAAAATGACTGACAATATCTTTTCTCTTTCTGATATTATGAAAAAAGCATTCAGCGAGCCGTTTTTTGTTTATGACAAAAAAAATGACAAGATGATAGACCTAACAAATTATGAGCCAGACCCACCAAATAATACTCCAAGAATAACAGCAGCAGTTTGTGGCTGGAACGGAACTATGCATATTACCCGTTGTGAAAATACAAGAAAAAATTCAGAAACACACGAAATAATATTGAGTTCTGGCAAAGGGAACTTAATAACCACATATAAAGGCGACAATGAAGAGCCGCTTAAGCCATTTATGGGAAAACCATTAGATGTTATAATTAATTCTGAAACAGCTGATAACCTTGCAGAAAATATTTATTCAGCAATATGTAGCAGAAAAAAACAAAGAAATGATTATATGATAGGTGTTGCTGTAATGTTACAAAACAAAAAAACAAAAGGTTTAGAAACGAAAATAATCAATAAAATTGAGAAGGGGAAATAAAATGAGTAAGAAAATTCAGTTAGGCAGATATGGCGAAAATCCTCATCAAACTGCATGGAAAGAAATTGATGAATCATATGATGGACCGAATGTTTTAACAAAAATTTTACATGGAAAACCGTTAAGTTATAATAATCTACTTGATGCAAACACAGCATTAGAGGTAATGTTAGATTTTCCAAGAGAGCCTGCAGCGGTTGTAGTGAAACATCAGAACCCTTGTGGATTGGCAACCGGTTATGACTTAAAAGAAGCCTTTAAGAATGCCTGGTTTGGTGATGAAGTTAGTGCATTCGGTTCTGTTGTCGGTTATTCACAAAAAGTAGATCAAGATGTAGTAAAACTATTAACTAACAAATTTGTAGAAGTGTTAGTTGCACCTGATTATGATGAATCTGCTTTAACCTGGATTAAGAGAAAGAAATCTAAAAAAAACCTTCGGGTTATTCCAACCGGGAACTTAGAAAACCCACCGAATTTTATAGAAAAACATTATATCAGAGGTGGCGTAATTTCTCAAACACAGAATAATAAAATTTGTCTTGGTGATAAAATTGAGGATATTCTAACAAAACCCAAACTCAGAACCGAGCCAAAAACTGGAACTAAATATAAAATAGGATGTGTAACCAAAAAAAAATTTAAAAATAATATGGAAAACCTTGTAAGATTTGCGATTATTGCAGGGAAACATGTTAAATCAAATGCAATTATTTTAGCATATGAGTACCAAACCGGAAAGTGTAGATTATTAGGCATAGGGGCGGGTCAACCAAACAGGAAAGATTCTGTAGAAAAATTAGTAATTCCAAAAGCAAAAGAAAATTTGATGAGACAATACTTTAGAGAACAAAGTTTGGATTATATTATAACTATGGATAGAATAATTCATGACAAAGAATGTGAAAATAAAATATCAAAAGAAATTGAAGCATATACAAAAAATATTTTATCCTCGGAAAAGATGGTTTTATTTTCTGATGCCTTTTTCCCTTTTAGAGATGGTTTAGTTGCTGCGGCACAATCAGGCATTAGATATATTGTTCAACCAGGAGGCTCAAAAATGGATGAAAGTATTATTAAAGCTGCAAACGAATATGGATTAGCTATGAGTTTCACTGGCATCCGCCATTTCCGACATTGAAAATTTATCAGGAAGGAATATAGCAAAAAATGAATAATAAAAAACCACTTCCAAAAAGTGCCTTTTTTGAATTAATGAAACATGATAAGATATCTTTAACTTTTGATGATGTTTCATTAAAAACAGGATACTCTGAGACACTGCCAAAAGACATCTCTACAAATTCAAAATTTTCAAAGAACATTTCCTTGAATATACCTATAATAAGTGCTGCAATGGATACTGTTACAGAATATCCCTTAGCAATTGAAATGGCAAAGTTAGGCGGTATTGGGGTAATTCATAAAAATCTGACCCCAGAAGAACAAAGTTATCATGTTTCCAGAGTTAAATTTTATCTCAATGGATTAATAGACAAACCAAAATTTGTTTATGAGGACCAAACAATTAGCTCTGTTCTCAAAAGAAGAGAAGAAAAGAATTATGAGTTTCGCACATTCCCAGTATTAAACAGAAATGGAAAATTAACGGGCATATTAACTGGCAATGATTTTGATTTTTGCGATGATTATTCCAGATTAGTAAAAGAGGTAATGACAAAAAATGTAATCACTCTTCCACAAGATGCTGATTTAAATAAAGCCTATACCCTTATGGTAAAAGAGAAAAAAAAGGCATTACCACTTGTTGATAAACAACAAAGACTAATCGCTTTGTATACATTAAAAGACCTTAAGAGAATCAAGAATAAAGAATCTGACCTGTATAATCTTGATGAAAATGGACAGCTAAGAGTTGCCGCTGCAATGGGAGTTGGTAAAAAAGCACTTTTACGGTTAGAAAAATTAGTAAAAGAAAATCTTGATGTAGTTGTTATAGACACAGCCCACGCGGATTCAAAAAAAGTATATGAGACAATAAATGAGATTAAAAATTCATATAGGTTAGATGTTGTTGCAGGAAATATATCTGAACCAGACTCTGCATTAAGACTAATAAAAGCAGGAGTTGATGGAATAAAAGTCGGTCAAGGCCCTGGCTCAATATGTACAACAAGAGTTGTTGCAGGAATCGGGGCTCCCCAACTTACTGCAATATATGAATGCAGCAAGATTGCAGATGAATTTAATATTCCAGTCTGTGCCGACGGCGGGATAAAATTTTCTGGAGATATTGCTAAAGCTATTGGAGCAGGAGCGCATTCTGTTATGATTGGAAATATGCTCGCTGGAACAAAAGAAAGTCCTGGAGAGATTGTCTTTCTAAATGGAAGAAACTGGAAAGATTATAGAGGTATGGGCTCATCAGGAGCTATGAAATTTGAAGGTGCAAGAGAAAGATATAACCAAATAAGTAAGGACAAATTAGTTCCAGAAGGAATTGAAGGGCTAGTGCCTTACAAAGGAAAATTAAAAGATATTATGTTTCAATATGTTGGGGGCCTCAAGAGTGGAATGGGATATGTTGGAGCAAAGGATATTAAAGAAATGAGAGAAAAAGCAGATTTTAGAAGACTTACTCAATCAGGAAAAATAGAGTCACACCCTCACGATGTTTACATAACAAAAGAATCACCTAATTATTCCTTAAAACATGATGTCTAATAAAAATTAAAAAATCAAATAACATCAAATAAAATGTGTGGTATTATTGGTATAATCAGCAATAAACCAGTTTGTGAAGATTTAGTCAGAGGCCTTCACGCTTTACAACATCGGGGTATACAATCTTCTGGAATGATAAGCTATAACTCTCTTAAAAAGAAATTTAGTTCACCTATCAGAGGTCAGGGCTCAAGCACAGAAGTTTTTCGTAATACTAAATTAAGTAACATAGTGGATAATATTGCAATAGGTCACAATCGTTATGCAACATCTGGTGATAATGTTTTAATAGATGCTCAACCAATCTACATCCAAAAACCAGGAGTAGCAATCTCTCACAATGGTCAAATAGCTAATTATTTAAGTTTAAGAAAAAAATTGGAAAAACAACAATCATACTCATTCTTCACAAATTGTGATGTTGAAGCATTGTTGTTTGCCTTATCCCAAAATTTGATAGAAGAGAAATCCTATCAGGCTAAAAATACACCTTCTTTTGTAAAAGAAAAGCTTTTTCCTGCTTTAGAAAAAACAATGAGTACTAAATCAAAATACCATACTATTGGAGCATATTCAACAGTGGCAATTATTTCTAATCATGGTTTGTTAGCATTTAAGGACCCACATGGAGTCAGGCCATTAAGTTTTGCCAAAAAAGAAAAAAATAAGACAATCCAATATGTCTTTACATCTGAAACAACAGCCCTTCATTTTCTAAAGGATTTTCAAGATTCATACGAGCTTAAGCCAGGAGAGGCAATGTTCATTGACTTTGACCTTAATGTTTATCATAAAAAAATAAATCAACAACAAGAAAAGGTTTGCCCGTTTGAGTCGGTTTATTTTGCTCAAGTGGATTCCAAACTAAATGGGCAGCAAGTTTATGATGCACGCTACAAGCTTGGTTCTGCTTTAGCAGAACATTATTCAGAATTAAAAAATATTGTTGATACGGTAATAGCAGTCCCAAAATCTCCAATTCCAGCGGCAATAGCCATTGCTAACAGATGGAATAAACCATATGGTGGAATAATCGCTCGGCCTTCTCACTCTCCAATAAGAGCATTTCAGCAGGACGCTAAAAAAAGAAAAAAATCTATTGATGATAAGCTGCTTTTTATTAAATCACGCATCAACAAAAAAAGCATAGGTTTAGTTGATGATAGTATTGTTCGTGGAGAAACCTCCAAAAAAGTAGTTCATAAACTATATGAATTGGGTGCAAGAGAAGTACATCTATTTTCAACCTATCCACCTTATATAGGAATCTGCGCTGGAGGGATAGACACACCAACACAAGAAGAGCTGCTCTTAAATAATAACAGTAAAGAAGACATAGAACAAGCGAGGAAAAAGATTGGAGCAACAACATTAAATTATCTTCCGCTTGAAAAAATGCTCAAAGCTGTGAATTTAACTTTAGAAACAGCTTGTCTGGGATGCACAAAAAGACAATACCCTTTTGATATGCGAGACTATTCAAGATTTCGGGAACTTCGCAAAAAATATCGCACCCGTCTGGGCGCCGAGACCGATAAAGCAAAATGCCTAACCAAATAAGAATAAAATCCAAAATCCCGGATGCACGGGCTTTGGTCAGAAAAAAGCACATAGAAGACACCATTTTGGGAAAAATTACTGGTATAGAAATTGTTGATGTTTACACACTTGAGGCAAGGATGAGCCATTCTAAATTAGAATCTATTGCTTCAATGCTTTCTAATCCAATAACCCAGGAATCAATTGTCAATAAATATCCAATACAGAATAAATTTGACTGGGCAATAGAAGTTGGCTTCCTTCCAGGGGTTACGGACAACATAGGAAACACAACAAGAGAACTAATTGAAGATTTATTCAAAACTAAATTTCCTCCAACACAAGGAGTATACAGTTCCCAGGTTACATTTATTTCAGGAAAGCTATCCAAAAAACAGATTAAGGATATTGCAGATAACCTATACAATCCATTAATACAAAGAGTTCAGATTAAAAGCTATGACGAAGTTAAGGCTAATGGATTTGGTATTATTGTTCCAAAAGTTAAATTAGACAGAACGCCAAAAGTAAACCTTGTAGATATCCTTAATGCAAGCGATTATGAATTAAGTATAATTGGGAAAAAAGGAATTAAAAATGAGGATGGAAACAGGAACGGTCCATTAGCCTTAGACTTAAAATACATGAAAGCAATACAGGAATATTTCAAAAAGCAAGGCAGAAACCCAAATGATATTGAATTAGAGTCTCTTGCCCAATCATGGTCAGAGCACTGCAAACATACAATCTTTGCAGACCCATTAGATGAAATCACTGATGGTTTATTCAAAACATACATTCAAGGCTCAACTGAAAAAATCAGAAAAAAAAAGGCAGACAAAGACATCTGTGTTTCAGTATTCACAGACAATTCTGGGGCCATAGTCTTTGACGAAAATTATCTAATCACTTGTAAAGTAGAGACTCATAACAGTCCTTCTGCCTTGAATCCTTTTGGTGGTGCTATCACTGGAATAGTTGGGGTTAATCGTGATACAATTGGCTTTGGTCTTGGCGCAAAACCGATAATCAATACATATGGTTATTGTTTTGCTGACCCAAAAAGCAAGGACAGCCTCTACAAAGGTCCAAATTTTACGCAAAAAATGCTTTCTTCAAGGAGAATTCTTGAAGGGGTAATTAATGGAGTCAATGTCGGAGGAAATTGTTCTGGCATTCCCACACCACAAGGCTTTCTTACTTTTGACAAGAATTACAGGGGAAAGCCACTTGTGTTTGTAGGCACGGTTGGCTTAATTCCAAGAAAAAGTGCAAATAGATTATCACACCAAAAAAAGGCACAGCCAGGAGATTACATTATAATGGTTGGTGGTAAAGTTGGGCAGGATGGCATTCATGGTGCCACTTTTTCTTCAGAAATAATGGGTTCAAAAAGTCCTGCAACTGCTGTCCAGATAGGAGACCCAATTACTCAAAAGAAATTAAGTGACGCCCTTGTAAAAGAAGCACGCGACCTTGGATTATACAACAGCATAACTGATAATGGTGCTGGTGGTTTATCCAGCTCTGTTGGAGAAATGGCAAAAGAAAGTAATGGATGCTATGTCAACCTTGGTAAAGTCCCTTCAAAATATTTAGGGCTTGAGCCCTGGAAAATCTGGATTTCTGAATCGCAGGAAAGAATGACTCTTGCAGTACCTGAGGAAAAATGGGATAAATTCTCAAATTTAATGGAAAGGCGCGGTGTAGAAGCAAGCATTATTGGTAAATTTACTGATTCAGGAAAATGTGTTATTGACTATAACGATACGACAATCATGGATATTGATATAAATTTCTTACATAATGGACTGCCAAAACGACCTATGAGAACAGGTTATAGCAAATTAACACATCAGGAGCCAATTATTCCAAAATTGGAAGACCTAACAGACACACTCTACTCAATGCTTAAACGGTTAAACATTGCAAATTTTGAGTTTATTTCGCAACAATATGACCATGAAGTTCAAGGTGGTTCAGTGATAAAACCATTACAAGGAAAAGGCAGAGTAAATGGAGACACTACAGTAACAAGACCACTTTTAGACTCCAATAAAGGAATAATTCTTTCCCAGGGCATCAATCCAAATTATAGCAACATTAGCACATATCATATGGCTGCTTGTGCAATTGACACCGCTGTTAGAAATGCTGTTGCTACTGGCGCAAACCTTGATCACCTTACCTTGTTAGATAATTTCTGTTGGTGCAGTTCTGATGAGCCAAAGAGATTAAGACAATTAAAATACGCGGTTAGGGCATGTTATGATTACTCTGTGGCTTATGGAACCCCATTTATATCTGGTAAAGATAGCATGTTCAATGATTTTAAGGGTTATAATAAAAACAATGAACCAATAAAAATATCAATCCCACCAACATTACTAATATCCTCAATTGGGGTTATAAAAGATTCAAGAAAAGCAATTTCATTAGATGCAAAATTTGCAGGGGATTTAGTTTATGTTTTAGGAGAAAGCAATGAAGAACTTGGGGGCTCTGAATACTTTGCAATGATTGGTGAGCAACAGAGAGGAGAAAAATACATTGGAAATACTGTACCAAGAGTAGATGCTAAAAAAAACAAAAAATTGTATGAGGCATTATCAAAAGCCATAGATAAAAACTTAATTGCATCTTCACAAAGTATCAACAAAGGTGGTCTTGCGATAGCATTAGCGAAAACAGCTATGGGGGGAAGATTAGGATTAGAAGCTTCTTTGGAAAAACTTCCAGGAGACTGTTCAAGAGATGATTTTGCACTCTACTCTGAAAGTCAGGGAAGAATTGTTGTAACAGTAGCACCACAATACAAAAAGGCATTTGAAAAAATCATGAAAGGTAATAATTTTGCTAAAATAGGAACTATCAAAAAAGATAATTCATTTATTGTAAAAGGAAAAAAGGGAAATAAAATAATCGATACAACCACAGACTTGATGTTAAAGTCATACAAATCCACATTTAAAGATTATTAATTCAAGTTTCGCAGGAGTAATGAAAAATATTATAACTTTACTGTTTAAAACCGCACCTGCAGAAGGTAGAGAGACTATAGAAGATAATAGGAATGAATGTAGAAGCATGGGCTTCTTGTAATTACTTTACCAATTTAGGAATTGGTAAAGAGAATCATACCTTGCTTTTTACTAACAGCCCCCTAGCTGACCCACTCTCTTTACCAAGCCCTCTCTCCACTCTCTTTACCAAGCCCTCTCTCCACTCTCTTTACCAAGCCCCAGCTTGGTAAAGCATATTTCACATTCTAATGTCCTCTGATAAAATGCAAAATAATCTTATAAACCATGATAATGCAGCTTAAATCACCAATCTTGAACTTACATGTAACTATTTAAATATCAATATCTTATTGAGATATTGCAAAGATAAAAAATGAATTATTCAGTGATCTCCACTCCTGCGAAATTTGAGTTATTAAACTCATAATAATAATAAAAATAATAAAAATGGCAAAACCAAATGTTTTGGTAATGACTGGATATGGGATTAATTGTGATGAAGAAACTAGCTTTGCCTTTGAAAAAGCAGGAGCAAATTCAGAAATAGTCCACATCAATGATTTAATTGATGGCTATAAAAAACTAAATGATTATCAAATCCTGGTCCTTCCAGGTGGATTTTCTTATGGAGATGACACTGGCTCTGGCAATGCTTTAGCAAATAAAATTAAAAACAATTTCTGGTATGAAATAAAAGATTTTGTTGAGAAAGACCATCTAGCAATAGGAATCTGTAATGGTTTTCAAGTTATGGTTAATCTCGGTCTGCTCCCTGCTTTAGATAAACAATATGGTGAAAGAAATGTTGCACTAATCTACAACAATTCAGCCAGATACATTGACAGATGGGTTGATTTACAATTTAAAGGCAACAGTCCATGGATTAATGGAATAGATAAGATTAGTTTGCCAATAGCACATAAAGAGGGTAAATTCTATACAGAACCAAAAATACTGGCAAAGATTAAGGAACATAACCTAATTGCAGCAAAATATATTAAAGGCAGCATATGTAAATATCAAAGTTTAAAGGCAAATCCAAATGGCTCTCTTGAAGATATTGCAAGTATTACAGATGAATCTAAAAGACTTATTGGAATAATGCCGCATCCTGAAAGAGCCATAGATTTTACTCAACTTCCTAACTGGACATTGTCAAAAGAAAAATATCAAAGAAAGGGGAAAAAACTCCCGGAACAAGGTCCGGAATTACAAATCTTTAGAAACGCAGTAAAATATTTTCAATAATTCTTTTGAAACAATCAGCCTTTTCTGTTATTTATTATCGTATCAATATCATCTTTTTGATGAGCGTCTTACCTTCTGCTTCAAATTTATAGAAGTATATACCTGAACTCATCCCTGTCCCCGCGGACGCGGGGATCTCGAGGACATCCCAATCAACAGTATGATAACCGGCAGGTTTATTTTCATCAACTAAAGTTTTAACTAATTGGCCTTTAATATTGTAAATCTTAATACTCACATGAGCTGGTTTTGGTAATGTATAACTAATTGAAGTTTTTTTAGTAAAAGGATTTGGATAGTTTTGAGTAATGAAAAATTTATTGGTTATTATATCTTTATCAGTTTGATAATTAATGCCATCAAAAGCGAAAATCTGTATATCATCAATATTCCAGCCACAATAAGTCCATCCACCGTCGGTAGGACCCATCACCCAGCGTAAATACACAGTTGGCTGATTATCCGCTTTATCTGAGATGTCTAAATCCATTTGAGTCCATGAATAATCAGTAATCTCAGTTAAATTTTGCCAGACAGTTGTCCAATTAGTACTATCATTACTAACCCTTACATACGCATGGTCGTATGCAGGTTGTTCAACACCTAACCAACGCCAGAACTTCAAGTGCACATTATATAAATCTGAACAATCTATTGCCCGAGTTGTTAAACACTTTTCTGGAAGATTATTTGGATAGTCACCATTAAGATTATATCCATAAACATTATCTCCTGTGTAACCACTTGTTGGGTCTGGATCTCCATGTTGACCACCACCACCAGTTGGTTGACCGAACTCCCAATCTCCTGCAATATTCCAACCTGGGTCCCTGTTAAGACACCACTGGTATCTTAAGGTCGCTTCTCCAATTGCTAACCCCACTTGACGAGTAGTATCACCTAAGTGATTTGTAGTATTAGTAAAAGAAATCGTAGTAAAATGTACACCTTCACTTAAGCTTGTAGCATTACTATTAATTTCAACAATCACCTCTGCAGTGTCAGTTGGTTCAAGAAAACCAGATATATCACCAGAAAGACTTAGCCAATCAGCAATCAGGTTTTGTGTTACTTCATAGTTGATGGATAGAGTATCTCTATTCTTAATTATATATGTTTTACTTAAAGGTGAGAATGGACCACCAACAGGTCCTTCTGATTGGAAATCATCCTCAGGGTTAACCCGCATACCTCTATTTACAGTTAAAGCTTTAGTGCAAAAGTTTGCTGTACCATTCCAGGACGGATCGTCAAATACATAGTCATAAAAATCCAGCCAGGTTGAACCACTAAAGTAATAACTCTCATCCGGATTTGCTGCTGATTCAACAATAGTTCTATACTGAGCTCCAAGCAAGACAGGAACATCAGAGGTTCTGTCATACGGCTGTCCACCAGCAGATAGTTCAAGATAGATGTAAAAATCATCATCTGGATTAAGTCCAACAGGCGTTTCTAAATCTATAGTATGAAATCCTGTATAGTTAATTGTATCGGTTTTTGATGAAAGCTCATCTAACAATACACCACCTTCAAATCGGTCGTAAACTTTTACTGTGTAAATCACATTGTCTACAGCTGTAAAAAAACTCACTGATTCTAACAATTCATTGCCTTCAGATATGAATTTATTAAATGCTTTATTACAACCTGTTTTTGTATCACGCCAACCATGATAGTCATGGTAATAGATATGGTCGTAATGCAAGGGTTCGGTATCTTGAAAGGAAATTGCTCCCATTTCAGGATGTTGACAGCAATGTTTATCATAATAGGAAATCCAGAAATAACCATCAATACCCCAACCTGTTCCCCAACTATTCTTGCATATCCAGGCACCTGGCTCAGGAGCTTCAGTAACTATGCTATCATCCCAACCTATTATAGCAACAGCATGATTGGGGTCCAATGTACTACTTGGTGGTTGATAATGGATATATTCCCAATTAATAAATGATGAATTATAGCACATACAAGTTCCCAGCACACCTTTTTCCATAATCTTGTTCTTTATTGTATTAATGTCGCTTAGATCGGAACCTGCTACATACCACTCAATATCTTTAACATAGTAGAAATGATAACCAGGGTCAAATCTTAACGGAGGGGTGCTGTATGATTGACCATCTATATCTCGCACCGCTCCCTCACTACGAGTGAGATATGCAGAAGTAACTCTGTAGTCACCACCTTCATGCACAGTAAGACCTCCTCCAGTTGGTGGATCTGTATCATCATTATTATGCTGGTTGAATCCATTCCACCAATCAAGATGATATTCTGCAAGATTTGGCTCACCAATTTCTCCGGCAGCAGTCCATGCACCTGTCATCATAAGATTACCCTCTATGGCAGCCATTGCACCATGACACCAGCAGGTTCCTCCTTGTTGATTCTTAATTGAAGTTACATAATTTTCTCCGTTAACATCACGTAAATCAAAAGTGGATGGTGGGTCCGCGAAAGACTTCATAGTAATAATTAAAAAGATAAATAGTAAAATTAAAAATAATATTGCTTTTTTCATAGTCCTTCCTGTATTTTATTCTCTTTTGAAATAGAGCGAATCAACCATTGCGAATCCACCAGCTGGCGGACATTCGCAAGGTTTGGAGTTTACCCCGTGAGATAGTAAACATCTAACGGGGTTTACGGACGGAAAGTAATTACTAAGATAACAAAAGCAAGTAGATGTTTTTCACATCTGTGCTTCGTGATAATCTAAATCTCAGATACCGTATTACGAATTACTTTTGTAAATTAAGTAAATTTGTATCAAGAAAGAAAAATTTTTAACTCTGAAATACAAATTAACAGTTTGCTTTAAGGTTTATTTTTTTCTCCTTTTCAAAACCACTCTAATTGTATAGATGATAAAAACTATCATAAATATCTTTAATCCCTTTAAGATTATTTTTGTTTTATCAAGTATTTCAACAAATTTAGCATTATCACCCTTTATTTCAATATAGCCAACCGGGCTGGCATCAACTTTCATTCCCAATCCACCACCTTTGCCATTTCTTCCTTTTTTAGCACCTTCTTTTTCTGTTTCAGCCTCTTCTAACGGTTCTGGTTTTTCCTTTTTCTTAGCTTCCATTTCGCCGAAACCTCCACCACCTCCACCTTGAAATCGTACAGAAGCCACGGGAATTATTGATACATTATCTACCTTTTTCACATCACCAAATATTGATTTTACATTAGCAGTTTTCTCAATATTTTCTTTAATTTCCGCGATTAACTTTTTTATTTCCATCTAATCCTCCCGTATTTTTTTATTAATATGAGTTATGCAAAATAACATTTTATTGTCATTCCGCACTTGATTCGGAATCCAAAATCCTTTATTTCATTGGATTCCCGTCCCCAATTTCTTGAGGACAAGCTTTCACTGGAATGACAAATAAAGCCAAATTAACAATTTTGCATATCTCATTTTTTTATTAATTTATTATGAGATTACACAAAAAAGTAAAATACAAAATAAATTAACTTAATTTCAAAATCCAAATTTCTAATGTCAAATA
Source organism: Candidatus Cloacimonadota bacterium (assembly GCA_034722995.1). Taxonomy (NCBI): domain Bacteria; kingdom Pseudomonadati; phylum Candidatus Cloacimonadota; species Candidatus Cloacimonadota bacterium. Next base: position 70,809 of record JAYEOL010000008.1, read on the forward strand.
AATGCCAAAGTTTAAACGTCAAAGTCATTGTTTCCGTGTTGATTTATTTATGGAGAGATAAAAAAATTAAGTTGGGTTTATTGGTTTTTTTCAATAAATTTTTGTTTCACCGTTTCATGTTATAGGCAGATCCTTTGAATAACTGTGAAACTACCTTTGATACCATTCTAACCTGACTGTTGATTTCACCAAGAAATGGTCAATATTTTGATTTTTCTTGTTTGTAATTTGTCGTTTGAAATTTTATTTGAAATTAGAAATTAGATATTTGGAATTATTTATCAAGTTTTGCATAAACGGAACTAAATGAATAAATCATACTTAACTTTTGATAACATCTTATACGAAACTTGAGTAAATTAGTTTTATATAATTTTTTAGCTTATCAAGATTCATCCTATTCTCTTTTTGATATTTTGCAAAAGCCCACCACTTTCAATGATTTTTTGCATTTGTGTCGGTAGAGGTGGAAACTTAAAAGTTCTATCCCCTACCTTTAATTCGCCTACCTTCTCATCAATCTCAATCTTATTTCCTTCCTTATAATAATCAACTGCGTCCGGACATTCTATCAAAAGCAATCCTTGATTAGTGCCACTACGATAGAATATACGAGCAAAGGATTTGGCGATAATAGCTCTTATACCAACATATTTCAGACCAAGCCCGGGTTGTTCTCTTGAGGAACCACAACCAAAATTCTTACCTGCCAAAATTATATCACTTTTTTGAACCTCTCTTGAAAAGTTTGTGTCCAAATCTTCAAAAAGATGTTCTTTTATAAAATCAAGGTCTGATGATTCATAAGTATATTTTCCAGGGAACATCAAATCCGTATTAATATTGTCTTGATTATAGTAAAATACTTTCATAATATCTCCAAAAACTAAACTGATTTCTTATATTAAATCTAATGGTTGGGGCAATGCGTAGCGCGGAATTTTATTGCACTTCCTTTCTGTTTTGTCCTGAATCCCGCATTTCGTATAGGTTTTGTTATCTTCTGGTCTTTTTCATTTATCTTCTTTTTGAATATCGAACACTGAACACTGATTAACGATTTTTGATTTTTTTGTGATTGAAAAAATATTTATAATTTTAGATTTTTTTGTGCAGTTTCAATGCTCTTGACAAAAATTGAAATCAATTCATTATTCTCTTTTTTTGCCTTTATTATTTTACTTTCAGTTTTATACAATTTGCTTCGGTGAATTATTTTCAGACAAACATAAGTTTCTCGCAGTTCTTTTAAAATTACTTTTACTTTATGGATGAAGTCTTTTTTCGACTCTGCACTTTGTGCTTCTCCATAATTCAATGAAACTGATGTCCCGGAACGAACCAATTGTCCGGATAAATGATTCCCTGCCTTTGAATTGGGCATTTCGTTTACAATTTCAATTATCAAAACTGAAAATTCAATCAATCGTTCTTCTAAATCATATTTATTCATAATTCATAAACTTCTTAAATCATTATTCGTTAATCAATATTCGATATTCAATTTATTGTTCTGTTTTTTCTTGACTTGAATCTAACATTTCTTATCTATTATTTTCCAATACAAAAATAGGTGAAGCCATTAGCTTTTGTCTTTTCAGGGTCATATTGGTTTCTGCCATCAAAGATTACTTTTTGTTTGAGCGTATTTTTTATCTTTTGAAAATCAGGGTGACGAAATTGACGCCATTCTGTTATAAGAACTAAAGCATCTGCATCTCCCAGAGCCTGATATTGGTCATTAAAATATTTAATGAATGGATTATTGCCGAATACTTTTTTTGCTTCCTTAATTGCCTTTGGGTCATAGGCTTGAATTTTTGCACCCCGTTTAATTAGTTCATTAATTATAATTATTGATGGAGCTTCTCGTACATCATCAGTCATTGGTTTAAAAGAAAGACCCCAGATAGCAAATACCTTGCCTTTCAAATCTTTCCCAAAATGTGCACATATTTTATCAATCATTATCTGTTTCTGTTTATAATTTACATTTTCAACTGCTTCTAATATTTGTGATGATGAATTGTTTTCTTGTGAAATTTTTATAAGAGCCTTTATATCCTTTGGAAAACAAGAACCGCCATATCCAACACCTGGATAAAGAAATTTATAACCAATTCGTGAGTCAGAACCTATTCCTATTCTTACATCTTCAACATTAGCACCGACTTTTTCACACAGATTTGCTATTTCATTCATAAATGAAATTTTTGTAGCAAGCATTGCATTTGCAGTATATTTTGTCAATTCAGCAGAACGAATACTCATAAAGATGACGCGATTGCTTCTAAAAGTAAATGATGAGTAAAGGTCATTCATAATATCCTTTGCTTTCTCACTATCAGCTCCAACTATAATTCTATCCGGCTTCAGAAAATCTTCTATAGCCATTCCTTCTTTCAAAAATTCAGGGTTAGACACGACATCAAAATCATAATTCAATTCTCGTTTTTCTAATTCAGACTTTATCGTTTCTTTTACTAAATCTGCGGTACCAACTGGAACGGTGGATTTGTCAATCACAACTTTGTAGCCATTAATATATTTCCCAATATCTTTTGCTACAGTTAGCACATATTGAAGGTCTGCTGAACCGTCTTCGTTTGGCGGGGTTCCAACAGCGATAAATATCACTAAGGATTCTTCAACTGCTTTTTTTATATCAGTAATAAAAGATATACGATTCCCCTTTATATTTCTTTCTACCATCTCTTTTAACCCATACTCAAAAATTGGCATCACCCCATGATTCAACATATCAATTTTTTCTTGATTATTATCAACGCAGATGACCTCACTTCCCATTTCTGCAAAGCAAGTGCCAGTAACTAAACCAACATAGCCTGTGCCCACTACAGCGATTTTCATATTTATTTATCCTTTCTGTGGTATTTGTTGTAAAAATATTCAATAGTTTTCATTATTCCATCTTTTAAAGTTGTTTGAGGATACCAGTTTAGAATATTCCTTGCTCGGGAAATATCAAGACAACTTTTGTGGATATCTCCAGGTCTAGCCCCTAATTTTTTCGGCTGAATATCTGAATTCGTAAGTTCTGCAATCTGATGATAAAGTTCTCCAGTTGAAGTCTCATTATTTGTACCAATATTCACAAGTTCATTGTCTCCTTTTTCAAGACCAATTAAATTTGATTTTACAACATCACCAACAAAGACATAATCACGAATCATTCCGTCAGGATTTTCCGGATAAGCATAAAGATTAGAAATCTTATCTTGCAAGATATTTTCAATAAAAATAGATACAACCCCTGCTTCGCCATGTGGAATTTGGCGAGGTCCATAAACATTTGCATACCGTAGAACAAGATATTTTAAGCCAAACTGATGGTTATAATAATGGAGATATTTCTCAACCGAAAATTTTGCAATTGCATAAGGTGAAACTGGTTTAGGGACATAATTTTCTGTTGTGGGATATTCCTCTGCATCGCCATAAATTGCACCGCCAGTGGAAGAAAAAATTACTCTCTTGACTCCATACTTTACTGAATTTTGCAAAACATTAATTGTGCCTAAAATATTCACCTCTGCATCAAAAATAGGGTCTTTCGCAGAAACTGGTACGCTAATTTGCGCAGCATGATGATTTACAATATCCGGTTTTTCAGTTTTGAAAATATTTTCTAATCCTTTATCACAAATATCAATATGATAAAATTTAGCTTTTGGATTTATATTATCTGGATTTCCCGTTGAGAGATTATCTACAATAACAACTTGATGATCATCCTCTATATAAGCATCTGAAATATGTGATGCAATAAAGCCTGCACCGCCTGTTACAAAGATTTTCATACTATCTCCAAAGAAATTTTTAGCCACCCAGATTAAATAGCTTACTACTAAGTAAAGATACACCTTACAGTGCAAGCCATATTTAATCGGGCAAGCGAAACTACACCCGTTCTCCGTAGTCCCGATTTAATCGGGACGAAGGGTGAATAAAAAAACACAAAAAATTAGTAAATTAGTAAACTTGTTAATTGGTGTACTTATTTATCTGTCAATTTACTAATTCACAAATTCACTAATTTTATAACACTCATCGCCAAATACAATATTACTTTTCGTGTGATTTTGTGTGTTTTTGTGGCTCATTTTATTTCGCTAGTTATACAAAATGCTTCAAAACTTCCATTACTCTTAAAGCAGTTTTTCCATCCCAGAATTTTGGAATAGTTCGTTCTTTACAATACCCCCCTAAGATAGATTTTACAGCTTTTATAATTTTTTGGGTATCATTTCCAACCAATTGATTTGTTCCTTGCTTGATTGTAATTGGTCTTTCGGTATTTTCACGGATAGTTATACAAGGCACACCAAAAACTGTGGTTTCTTCTTGAATTCCACCTGAATCAGTAAGAACAAGTTTTGCATCCTTTTCTAACTTAAGAAAATCAAGATAGCCTACAGGTTCTATAAACTTAAGGTTTTTCATATTCTCAAACTGTGATTTCAAAGAGAATTGCTTAATCTGTTTACGAGAACGCGGATGTATTGGAAAAATTAAGGGAATTTTTTTTTCAATCTCTTCAAAAGCAGTGATTATCTTCTCAAAACTCTTTTTATTATCAACATTGCTTGGTCTATGTAAAGTTATTAAACCATAATTATTTGAAGTTATATTTAACTGTTCAAGAATATTTGATCTTTCGGCAAGCTTTTCGTATCTTCTTAGAGAATCAATCATTGCATTACCAACAAAGAAGATTCTCTCATCTGAAACACCTTCTTTTTTAAGATTCTCATTTGCATCAAGAGACGGTGTCAACAAAATCTCTGAAATAGAGTCAGTTAAGACACGATTAATCTCTTCGGGCATTCGTCTATCATAGGAGCGAAGTCCAGCTTCAAGATGTGCTACGGGAATATGTAATTTTACTGAATCCAAAGCACAGGCAATAGTAGAATTAACATCGCCAGCTACCATTACAAGACCTGGTTGTTCATTCAAGAGGACTTTTTCAAATTCAATCATTATGCGAGATGTTTGTTCACCGTGTGTTCCTGAGCCTACTCCTAAATAGGTATCAGGCTCTGGTAGACCTAATTCTTCAAAAAATATTTCTGAAAGATTATTGTCATAATGTTGTCCTGTATGAACTATAAGTGGATGAAAATTTTGTTCGGATTTTAAGGCAAAATAAATAGGAGCAATTTTCATATAATTTGGTCTTGCTCCTACTACTAAAATTATTTTCACAACGAATTAGTATCTTTTAAATCTATTATTGAAATCTTTTCTATCTGATTTAGTCCTTTGAGCATCTTTCATGCTCAACTGTACTTTACCATCAGTATCAATATTAATAACTTTAACATAGACCTTATCGCCAACTTTTACAACATCTTCAACATGTTCTGTTCGTTTATTTTCCAGGTTTGATACATGCACAAGTCCCTCTGTCCGAGGTAAAAATTCAACAAAAGCCCCGAAATCTCTAATATTTTTTACGGTTCCGAGATATACTTTTCCCACTTCTGGCTCTTCAATAATACTTAAAATTTTTTTCTTTGCTTTTTCAATAGAAGATTTATCAGATGACGCAATCTGAACCAAGCCATCATCTCCAATATCAATAGTCACGCCAGTTTCTTCAATTATTTTTCTGATAACTTTTCCCTGTGGACCTATAATGTCGCCGATTTTCTCGGTCTTTACCTTAATAATCTCAATTTTAGGCGCTATTTTGGAAACTTCGGTTCTTGGTTTATCAATTGTTTGTTTCATTTTATCTAAGATGAAGAGACGCGCATTTTTAGCTTTTTCCAAAGCTTCAGCCATAATTTCTCTTGTGATTCCCTCTACTTTTATATCCATTTGAAAAGCTGTAATTCCTTTTTCTGTACCAGTAACCTTAAAATCCATATCACCGTAATGGTCTTCCGTTCCAATAATATCTGTAAGGATAATATGTTCATTATTTTCAAGAATCAATCCATTTGCAACACCAGCCACAGCTCTGGAAATTGGCACGCCTGCAGCCATCAAGGCTAAGGTCCCACTGCATACAGTTGCCATTGAAGAAGAGCCATTAGACTCTAAAATATCAGATACTATCCTGATAGTATAAGGAAATTTTTGCTCATTTTCAGGGATTACTGGGGATAGAGATCTTTCAGCAAGATTGCCATGTCCCAATTCTCTTCTTCCTGGACCTCGTAAATACTTTACTTCACCAACGCTAAAAGGTGGAAAGTTATAATGCAAAAAGAAACGTTTTTTATACTCCTCATCCAATTCATCAATAACTTTCTCATCCGAACTTGTACCAAGTGTTACCACGCCCAAAGATTGTGTTTCTCCACGAGTAAAAAGTGCAGAACCATGAGCATAAGGCAAAACATCAATTTCGCAGGTAATTGGTCTAATTTCATCAAACCCCCGACCATCAATTCTTCGCCGTTCTTTAATAATTTGTGAACGAACCAATTGTTTAAAAAGGTTATCAAAAGCAGTTTTAATCATCATCTGTTTCTTCTCAAAATCATCTGGAGAAAGTTTCTCTGCGTATTGACTCAATATATCATCCAATAAGTCACCTGCGGCTTTCTGCCTATCTTGTTTTGATGATAAGTTCATTGCATCTTTTAATTTGTCAGTTGCGAGTCCAGAAATCTCACTTACTATATCTTCATCTACTAGATCACATTCAAAGTCTTTCTTTTCTTTACTTGCTTTTGCAATAAACTCTTTTTCAAATTCAACAATTTTCTTAATTTCATTATTAGCAATCTCTAAAGCCTGGAGCATCTTCTTCTCTGAAATTTCTTTAGCGTTTCCCTCAACCATCATAATTGCATTCTCTTTTCCGGCAACAGCTAATTCAAGTTCTGAATTTTCTAATTGTTCAGTAGTAGGATTAACAATAAATTTATCATTAACTAATCCGATATTAACTCCAGCAATTGGACCGTGAAAGGGAATTTCAGATATAGATAATGCAACAGAAGCTCCAATCATTCCCAGAATATCAGGAGAATTGACTTTATCATAAGAAAGAACTGTTGCAATTATTTGCAACTCGTTGCGAAAGCCCTCTGGGAAAAGTGGTCTAATTGGTCTATCAATAAGTCTCGCAGAAAGTGTAGCAGTTGTTGATGGTCTCGCTTCTCTTTTAAAGAATCCTCCTGGAATCTTTCCTGCTGCATACATCTTCTCAACAAAATCAACGCTCAAAGGAAAGAAATCTATATCCGCTTTTCTTTCCTTTGAAACTGCTGCGGTCACTAAAACTACCGTCCCACCATATTGAACCAATACTGAACCGCTTGTTTGTTTAGCCATTCTCCCTGTTTCCAGAATCAGACTTCTTCCAGCAAAATCAGTTTCCATACGAATTATCTTATTATTATACATTGTTTCCTTTCTTAATATTTAGCCACAAACACAAAAAACTTGTGAATTAGTAAATTTGTAAATCAGTGAACTAGTTAATTGACAGGCGAATAGATAATCAAATAAATAATTAATCAGTTTACTAATTCACTATATTACTTTCTTAAGTTAAGTGCTTTAATTAGTTTTCTATAACGATTGACATTCTTTTTTTTGATGTAATCTAAGAGTCTTCTTCTTCTGCCAATCAATTGCAGAAGTCCCCTTCTGGAGTGATGATCCTTTTTATGAATTTTTAAATGCTCAGTAATACTAAAGATTCGTTGTGTGAGAAGGGCTATCTGTACTTCAGCAGAGCCTGTATCCGTTTCATGTATTCTAAACTCTTGCATTATTGATTTTTTAGTTTCCTTATTCAATGGCACCTTTCCTCCTAAATTTATTTTAAGGATTTAACGAAATCCCTTAAGACATCCTGTAAGTTGGGATATCCAATTTCTTGTAAATAATATCTAACTCGGGCTGTAGGCTTGTCAATATTAATAATTCTATTCAAATCAATTGGAGTAGCAATAATTACTGAATCACAATCAGTATTGTTGATAGTTTCTTCTAAATCATTTATCTGTTTGGCAGAATATCCCATAGCAGGCAGTAATAAACCTATTTCAGGATATTTCTCAAAAGTTTTAGTAATAGTTCCAACAGTAAATGGTCTGGGGTCAACTAATTCTTTACAACCGAACTTTTTGGCGGCAACTATCCCTGCTCCATATTTCATCTCACCGTGTGTCAAAGTTGGTCCATCTTCAACAACTAATACTCTCTTACCTTTGATGATTTCTGGTTTATCTACAGAAATTGGTGAAGCAGCATCAACAACCACTGCTTTCGGATTTATCTTCTGTATATTTTCTCTTACTGTAAGAATATCATTGTTATTAGCGGAATCTATTTTATTGATTACAACCACATCAGCCAATCGGAGATTGGTCTCGCCTGGATAATATTTTAATTCATGTCCAGCACGATGTGGGTCAACTACGGTTATTTGCAAATCAGTTTTATAAAAAGATATATCATTATTTCCACCATCCCAAATAATAATATCACTTTCTTTTTCTGCTTCATGCAAAATGGCTTCATAGTCAACTCCGGCATAAACTACAGTATTATTATTAATGTGTGGTTCATATTCTTCTCTTTCTTCTATGGTACAATTATATTTATCTAAATCTTCATAAGTCTCAAATCTTTGTAATTTCTGCTTTACCAGATTTCCATAAGGCATAGGATGTCTAATAACAACTATCTTCTTTCCCATTACTTTCAAAACATCAATAACTCGGCGTGTTGTCTGGCTTTTTCCACAACCAGTTCTTACTGCACATATTGATATTACAGGTTTGATAGACTTAATTTGAGCGTTTTTAGCTCCCATTAGCATAAAGTCAGCACCACAAGCATTAACAAATGATGCTTTATGCATAACATATTCATGTTGTACATCACTATAAGCAAAGACCACTAAATCCACATCTTTTGACTTTATTAAATCTCCTAATTCTGACTCTGAATGAATTGATATACCTTTGGGATAAAGACTTCCAGCTAATTCAGCAGGATATTTTCTATCATCAATATCTGGAATCTGAGTAGCAGTAAAAGCTACAACTTCATATTGCTCATTATCACGAAAGTAGATATTGAAATTATGAAAATCTCTTCCAGCAGCACCCATAATGATAACTTTTCGCTTCCCGGAATGAATGGGATTTATCATGCCAGAGGCAGATCCTTTTAGGACATTTCTTTTTAACATTTTCTGTTTCCTTCCAAATTCCAATTTTGAGTCTTTAACAAAAGTATAGATTGTTTGTGTCAAGGAAAATTATTAAATGAATATATTTATTAATCAAATCAAAAAATCATACATTAATGAGGATTTAATTATTGTAAACCGATGTAAGCCGTCTTGTCACAACCAATCTTGTCATTTTCCAACTTGATCGGGAAATCTAAAAACCTATTTCCTACCTATATCAAGACAGTATCAACTTGAATTAATTTGAGCAAAGCGAAACTTGATTTAGGTTTTAGTTGCATTTTTATATTAAAAAATTTGACAACAGAAATCTTAGACTTATATTATGAACATAAGTTCATAAAGGAAAATAATGACAAGACCAAGAATAGAGCGAAGAGTAGAAGAGCCGCCGAGATTCCAGCGGTTCAAACCTGTTGGAATTCCTGCAAGGTTATTAGAGCAGATTCCGTTAACTTTAGATGAATTTGAAGCATTGAGATTGGCAGACTATAAAGACCTGGAACATGAAGCAGCTGCGAATCAAATGGAAATCTCCCGTCCAACTTTTACAAGATTAATTGATGCAGCAAGAAAAAAAGTGGCAAAAGCAATTGTAGAGGGGAAAGAAATCTTTATTATGGGGGGAGCAATCTATTTTAGAAATAATATTGTAAAATGTCTCAATTGTGGAACTATTATTCCTATTGATTTTGAAAGCAATGTTGATGTCAAATGTCCTAATTGTGGCGGAACAGATTTTGTCAATCTGGCACAGCAATTTGGTTTTGGGCAATGCCATAGAGGTAGGCATAGACATGGCAGAAGATAAAAAGATTAAAGAATAAAAATTAAAATGGAAGGAGGCTAAAATGCCAAGAGGTGATAGAACAGGTCCTGACGGAATGGGACCAATGACAGGTAGAGGATTGGGTTATTGTGCTGGTTATTCAAGTCCTGGATTCACAAAAGGTGTTCCCCGCGGTGGTGCTGGTTATGGCCGTGGTTACGGTCGTGGTTATGGCTTCGGTCGTGGAAGAGGATTTGGTAGAGGCTACTATCCGAACCCTTATATAGGTAATGCGCCTTATTACCCATATCCAAATCCTACACCATATACACCAGAAAATGAAAAGCAGGTTCTTGAGAATGAACTTAAAATGATGAAGGATGAAATGAAATCGATTGAAAAGCGTCTTGAGGAACTCAAAACCAAGAAGTAAAAAGAATATTACCACGGGAATTTCACAAGAGAAGCACGAAAGTAAATTTTGAAATCTTTTGTCTTGTGCCAATCTTGTGTAACTCCTGTGGTAAAATATTAATGGAGGAAAGTAAAATGCCAAGAAGAGACGGTACAGGTCCAGAAGGCCTAGGACCAGGAACAGGCAGAAGAAGAGGACCTTGCTTTGGAACTTTATATAATAAGAAAGGTCATATATCTATCTGGCGTTCAATGATATTGCCAGCAGTAGGTTTTATAATAAATGATGCACGAAAACCAGATGGAATTACTCAACGAACCGTTCGCAGCTTAATATCGCATTTTAAGAATAAAAAACAAATTCAACAAGATAAAGAAGACAAAAAAGTCATAAACGCTGATTTTAAAGTAGTTGAAGCTGAGAAAGGAGATAAAAATGCCAAGAGGTGACGGAACAGGTCCTCAAGGAAGAGGACCAGGAACTGGTAGAGGACAGGGGGTCGGCAGAGGATTAAGCAACACGGGTAGACTAGGCAGCAACAAAGGCGGTGCTTACGGACCAGGTGGTTATTGCATTTGTGCAAAATGCAAAACAAAAGTTCCACATCAACAAGGAACAAAATGCACAACAATCAAATGCCCAAATTGTGGTCATACTATGATTCGTGAAGAGCTCTTAAATGCGAAAAAATAGACAAAACTCATCTCACTTTCATCTATGTCACAAAACCCCTAATTGACAAAACATAGGTTCTACACAATGTGCTCATTAAGAAAATGTTAATCCGCCAGCTGGCTGATCATTCTGAATGTAACACCTGTCCGCCTCCCGTCTATGCTCCCCGATGAAATCGGGGGGATTGACAGGTGAGACGAATCTCATCAAGCAATTGTTCTAAAACTCAGGATTTTTCTTTGATGATGACGAAAAAGATGAAATTACATCTGTGGATAACACAGCAACCGCAGAAGTATCTCACGGTGCTGGTCCTCAAACTGCTCAGAAATCATTTGAATTAAATCCTGATATTTTAATTACTGGAAATGGACCCGGAGGAAATGCAGCAAGAGTGTTACAAAATTCTAATATTAAAATTTATATTGGCGCTGGCAATATGACTGTAAAAGAAGCTTATGATGCTTATAAAAATGGTGAATTGAAAGAATATTAAAACTCGATAAAACTTCCGAAGTTTCAAAAACTTCGGAAGTTTTGGGGAGGATTAAATGAAAAAAATAAGAGTAGCTTTTGCCACTGACGATGGCAAAACATTTATGGGTAGGCATTTTGGTGATTCTAATTTTTATGATATTTATGAATTTGATGAAAACCGGGCGAACTTTGTCGAAAGGATTGATAATACAGTCGATGAAAAGGAAAAGGTTCACGCAGATCCCAAAAAGGCAAAAGGCATTGCCAAACTTTTAATGGATGAAAATGTAAAAGTTGTTGTCTCAAAAATTTTCGGACCCAATATAAAGAGAATAAGAAAAAAATTTGTATGTATTGTTATAAATGATGATTCTCTTGAAGATAGTATGAACCGTATTTGTAAAAACATCAGACTTGTTATGGATGAATGGGAAAAAGGTGAAAAAAGAAAGCATTTAACTTTCAGAAAAAAGAGAGAGTTATGAATTCTCAAATAAAAAATTGGGAGCAAAAACAAGGTGTAAAATTCTTAAGTAAGATCGGGGTGAAGAAAAACTTCGTGCTTCTTGATTTCGGTGCTAGGATTGGTCATTATAGTATTCCAGCTGCACTTGTTGTTGGTAGAAAAGGCAAAGTATTTGCTCTGGATAAGAATGAATCCGCTCTGGATGAATTAAAAGAGAAATCAGAAAAACTTTCTTTGGAAAATATTGAAATTGTAAAAACCGATGGCAGATTGCAAATTGATTTTCCCGACAGCTACTTTGATGCTGTGCTTTTGTATGATATCCTTCACTTTTTGAGTAAGAATCAAAGAAAAATTCTATTTACCGAAATCTTGCGTGTATTAAAAAAAGATGGACTAGTTTCTGTTTATCCAAAACATATTAATAATGATTATCCAATGAGAGAATTGGAAAATCTAACTATTACAGATATAATTAGAGAGATAGAAGAATTCGGGTTAGATTTTTCCAAAAAGATATGCGAGACCATAAGCCACGATGATTTTCTAAATTATGGATGTGTTATTAATTTTAAAAAGGAGCGAAAATAAATAGAACTGAATATATAAATAAAATGTTCCATTCTTAAAGGAATAAGAAAAGGATAATACAGTGAAACTATTAATGATCTATGCAGATAAATTCGCATATAAAATATAAAACAAGTATCAAAAATTTAGAATCTGTGGAGAAACTTGTTGAGAACAAGCAGATAGAAAATGCTTTGGTTGGATTCATTCAAGTTGAGCAACAAGATGAGGATGATATTTCAAAAATAGAAACTAAAATGATCAAAAACCTGAAATGGGCAGCCAAGAAGAATGATGCAAACAAAATTGTTCTGCATTCTTTTGCGCATCTCTCTTTGAGCAAAGCAGATGAATCAATAACTAAAGAACTGTTTAATCGTGCAGAACAAAGATTAGAAAAATCAGGTTATGAAACTTCTCAAACTCCATTTGGATATTTTTTAGATTTAGATATTCAAGCTCCGGGTAAATCATTAGCGAGAATTTTTAAGGAATTCTAAATGATTGAAAAGGCTGCTGAACTTATAAAAAATGCGAATCATGTGACCGCCTTTACTGGAGCGGGAATTTCTGTGGAAAGCGGAATTCCACCATTTCGCGGTGAAAATGGTTTGTGGAGTAAGTTTGATCCTGTTTTTCTGGACATTAATTATTTTCATAAATATCCTCTTAAATCGTGGAAATTGATTAAGGAAATTTTCTATGATTTTTTCGGGAAAGCAAAACCGAATGCTGCTCATTTTGCTCTTGCTGAAATGGAGAAAATGGGATATACAAAAGCTGTTATAACTCAAAACATCGATAATCTTCATCAAATGGCAGGAAGCAAAGAAATTTATGAATTTCATGGAAATTCCAGAAATCTGGTTTGCACTAAATGTGGTTTGAAATTTTTTGTATCTGAAATCGGTCTGAATAAATTACCACCAAAATGCAAAGAGTGCGGAGGAATATTGAAGCCTGATTTCATCTTCTTTGGAGAACCAATACCCGAACCAGCGCGTTCACAATCCTTTGCTGAAACAGAAAAAGCAGATGTTTTTATTCTCATCGGAACTACCGGTGAAATTATGCCAGCTTCTATGATTCCTTACGAAGCAAAAAATAATGATGTTAAAATTATTGAAGTGAATACAAAATCTTCCAATTATACAAACAGTATTACAGATATTTTCTTGGAAGGGAAAGCAACTGAAATAATGGGAGAATTACTTGGATTTTTAAAGGAGAAGTATAATGGAACATTTAACAAAAGAGACTTTTCAAGAAAAAGTTTTTAATTATGGTAAAAACAAAGATTGGAAATTTGAAGGTGACCTTCCTTGTGTAATAGATTTCTACGCTGATTGGTGTGCACCATGTAAAATAGTAACTCCCATTTTGGAGGAATTAGCAGAAGGATATAAAGGTAAGGTAAACATCTATAAAATAGATACAGCAGAACAGCAGGAATTAGCAGCTGCTTTTGGGATTCGTAGTATTCCTTCTCTTCTTTTTTGTCCAAAAGAAGGTAAACCACAAATGGCAATGGGAGCACTTCCTAAAGAATCTTTTAAGAAAGCGTTCAAAGATGTATTAAAAGTTGAATAATTAGCTAAACATTAAAACTATGAAAGAGTAAGATAAAATCGTTTAAATTTAGAAAAAATTAAGGCGGAAAATTAAATGCACATATCTAAACGAGTAAGACAAATCAAAAAATCTGCAATCCACGAAATGACAAGATTATCAAAAGAAATTGATGATGTTGCATTTCTGTCCTGGGCAAAACCTACTTCTGGAACTCCGCAACATATTAGAAACGCTGCTGTTTCTGCAATTCATAAAGGACTAACCGGTGGATACTCCCAAAGCGAAGGCCAGCACTCCAAATAGAACAGTTAAATAAAAAAATGAAAATTTCAGTTGCAAGTGGGAAAGGTGGAACTGGGAAGACAACTTTTGCTGTAAATTTCTCTCTTTTTCTTAATAATATTAAAAAAAATAAAATCGTTTTGGTTGACCTTGATGTTGAGGAACCAGACTGCCATATTTTTTTAAGGGCTATAAATTCTAACCGGAAAAAGTGTTTCCGAGAAATTCCTAAAGTAAACGAAAAATGCAATCTATGCGGCAAATGTGCTGAGATATGCGAGTTTAACGCTATTGCTGTAGCAAATACGGAAGTAATAATCTTTCCAGACCTTTGTCACAGCTGCTATGCTTGCATTGAATTATGCCCTCAAGAAGCTTTTAATATTGAAAATATTGAAATGGGTGAAATCCATTGGGGTATTATCACTTCAAATAATTTTTACTTTGTTGAAGGTAAATTAAAAATTGGTGAGGTAATGGCAGTTCCTATGATAAAACAGACAAAAAACTTTTCAATAGAAAAATTTGGAGAAAATAGCTATTTCATTTTTGACTCACCTCCAGGAACTTCCTGTCCCGTTATTGAAGCAACAAAAGATTCAGATTTTGTGGTTTTGGTAACCGAGTCAACTCCATTTGGCCTATATGATTTAAAACTTGCTGTAGAAACTATGCAAAAACTAAGAAAAAAATTTGGAGTTGTAATAAACAAAGCAGGAATAGGAAATCAAGAGGTATATCACTATTGTAAAGATGAAAAGATTCCAATCTTAGGTGAAATCCCCTATTCGAGAGGAATTGCTGAGTTGTATTCGCAGGGTAGAGATATAATAAGTATCCCTTTTATCAAGGAAAGTTTTAGGAAAATTGAAGAAAAAATTATAAATCTTGTATGAAAGAATTAGTAATTATCAGTGGAAAAGGTGGAACCGGTAAGACATCGTTTGCTGCTTCTTTTGCATATTTAGCTGGGGAAAATGCTGTTCTCGCAGATTATGATGTGGACGCATCTGATTTACACATTCTATTGGAACCCAAAATTAAGAAAACTTACCAATTCTACGGTGGTAAAAAAGCAAACATCATAAGGGAAAAATGTATTGGATGTGGAAAATGCCAGGAAATATGCAGATTTGACGCGGTCAAAAATGTAGATGATAAATTTGAGATAAACAAAATTGACTGTGAAGGATGTGGATATTGTTATAGAATCTGTCCAGTAGATGCAATTAAATTTGAAGATAATCTATCTGGAAAATGGTATATTTCAAAAACAAGACGGAATTCCACTCTGGTCTTTGCCAAACTTGGTATCGCAGAAGAAAATTCAGGGAAATTAGTTTCAAAAATAAAAGAAGTGGCCCATAATTTGGCAAATGAAAATAATAAAGATTTGCTGATTTCTGATGGTGCGCCAGGAATAGGCTGTCCTGTAATCGCTTCCCTATCTAATGCAAATTATGTTCTGATAGTGACCGAGCCATCTCTCTCCGGATTTCATGATTTGAAAAGAATTCTTGAACTTGTTAAGCACTTCGGGTATTCAGCTGGATGTATTATCAATAAATACGATATAAATGAGAATATAACAAAAGAGATAGAAATTTTTTCTCATAATAATGAATTAGAGATTATTGGAAAAATCCCCTATTCTGACTCTTTCCCGAAATCTTTAGTTCTGAAACAAACAGTGGTTGAATATGATAAATTGGACATTGGTAAAACCGTTGAAAGATGTTGGTCAAAGCTTCAAACAAAATTATGAAAAATAAAAAATGATCTAACAGCCACAAAACCACACAAAAATTCACAAAAGTAGTTATTAAAATTCTATCTTTGTTCTGTGTTTTTTTGTGAGATTTCGTGGCTAACCTATGGAGGAAAAGTGAAAATAGCATTTACAACAACAGGTAAAGGCTGGGATGCTCAAGTAGATAGGCGCTTTGGGCGTGCAAATGGATTCTTCATATTTGATGAAGATTCAGATAAGGAAAAGTATATCTCAAATAAACAAAACATGAACGCAATGGGAGGAGCTGGAGTTCAGTCAGCACAAAATATTATCAATCTAAAAATCGATGCGTTAGTAACTGGAAATATGGGTCCGAGAGCATTTCAAATACTAAATTCTGCTGGAATAAAAATCTATCTTGCAGAAGAAAATTTGACAATAAAAGAAGCTTACGATGCATTTCGCAATAATGAATTAAAAGAACTTGCAGATCCGAATGTCTCAAGCCATTGGACATAATTCAATTAAAATTTATATTGTAAATAATAATATGTGATATGCAAAATAGGGAATTTCCCTTCATTTGTCATTCCCGTGAAAACGGGAATCCAATAATATAAAGGATTTTGGATTCCGCATTAAGTACGGAATGACGATAAAATTGTATTTCGCATATCTCATTAAATAATAATTATTTAGGAGAAAATTAATATGCAAAAGAATAATGAAGTTGAAAAAGAAAAACAAGAAAGATATCTCAAAGAGAATATTGAGAGGATAAAGCATAAAATAATTATTCTCAGTGGAAAGGGTGGAGTTGGTAAAAGCACAGTGGCTGTAAATTTAGCTTATAGCTTAGCAGAAAAAGGGAAAAAAGTAGGCATTCTTGATGTAGATATTCACGGAC